>CAZCPV010000086.1:0-9303 GCA_964500765.1 uncultured Draconibacterium sp. | reverse complement strand
AAAAAAGCATTAATTTTGTTAAAAGCATTTTAAAATGGCAAAATCTGTTTTCATAATCCTTATTTCCGTTATTGCATTTTCCTGTAATTCTCAAAATAATGAAAATTCTTTTTCAAAAGACCGTATTTCGGAAAAGAAAGTAAATAAAACATTGTTAAAAATCGAACCGCAGGAAACGGCAAAATATCCTTTTGTAAAATCAATTCCGCCGGTTCCGGGTTATGTGCGAATTAAAACGGACACGGGCAGTTTCGGATATTGGCTTCGCAAGCTTCCGTTGAAAACCGAGAATAATAAATTATACCAATATAACGGAAACTTAAAATACAATCAAAATTTGCATTTTGCAATCTTAAAATTTGATGTCGGGAAAAGCGATTTGCAGCAATGTGCCGATGCCGTTATGCGATTGCGAGGAGAATATTTGTTTGCACAACACAGGTACAAAGCAATTCATTTCAATTTTTTGCGAGACGGCAAGCCGAGATATTTTACGGATTATGCACACGGAAATACTTCGTATAAAAAATTCAGAAATTATATGAATTATATTTTTTCTTATGCCAATACGGCTTCTTTGAAAAAAGAACTTAATCCGGTTAAAAATCCGAAAAAAAACATAAAGCCGGGCGATGTGTTTATACAAAGCGGCAGACCCTACGGGCACGCCGTTACGGTTGTTGATGTCGCAAAAAACGATAAAGGCGATATTATTTTTATGCTTGCACAAAGTTATATGCCGGCAGAAGAAATTAATATTGTTAAAAATTTAAATAATCCGAAAATTTCGCCTTGGTATAATTTTACGGATACCGATAATTTAATAATTCCGGAATGGGAATTTGAATATTCGGATTTGCGACGATTTTAGCAAGTCCTATTTTTTGTATTTTTTAATGGTATTATCAACTATTTTATTCAACTCTTCCGATGCTTTTGAAAAATATATGATTACAGAAAAAAGTACTGTAATTATTGAACTTCTTATTAAAATATCAATATAAAAATTCGAAAATTCCGGAATCAGATAATTAATTAAAAAACACGTTCCGGCTATTGCAAATATTTTTATGTGTTTCAGCGAATAGGGTTGAAATTTATATTTTTTATACAGAAACAAAAACCTCATAAACACCGATAAAGATACGGAAAGAAAAGATGCAAAAGCCGCTCCTTTCAGCCCCCATAAATTGATGAAAATAATATTGGTAATAACAATCATCAATAAGGTAAACACCATCACATAAGCATTTATGCGGTAATATTTTGAATTTCCGATAATTGAAGCCGCCGTACCGGAAGACATATCAATCATACTTAACAAAGCAATAAATAAAATAACGTATTTCCCTTGACTGTACTGCGGAATTATTTTAAAAATATTATCAATGTTTATCCAAATTCCCACAACCAACAACGAGCTAATAATCAACATATTGATACTGCTTTTTTTGTAAATATCCAGTATGGTTTTTTTATCGTTACGTTTCCATGCTTCCGCTATAATTATTGAAGAAATTTTTCGCATCGACCGTGCCGGCATACCTACCAAAACTCCGAAATAGAAAGTAACGGCATAAATTCCGGAAGCCCCGAGACCGAGGTAAAAATTTGTCATATATTTATCTATTGCCTGAATAGCTATACCGGCAAAACCCGCCACAATCCAAAAAACAGAAATTTTAATAATCTCAGATTTTAGTTCCGATACTATTTTTAAATTAATTTTCACCAAATAAAACACTTTCCGTTTTATCAGTACAAGCATTAAAATAAGTGTCGGTAACGAATAGACTATCATGTAAAACAGAACAAAACGCTTAAAAGAAATATAGTTAAAAATAAAAAATACGATTAAAACAAGATTTAACAGACGAACGAAAAATTCTCTTAAGAAGGTTCCGAGAACGGCATCAAAAAGAACTTTATTATAGTTATCAAATAAGGAAAACAGGATTACGAAAAAACTCAAGACAGGAATATAGAAAATGTTTTCGGACAATAAAGAAGATGTTTTATAATTGCTTGTTATAAGATATTTTCGTGTTAAAAAAAACAAAATACAGATTAATAAAAAACCGAACACGGAAACAATAAGCCCTAAAGACAAAATACCGTTATGCTTATTTCCCTTACTCCGAAAATAAGGAAAAAGGCGGGTTATAACACCGGTAAAACCCAAATTTCCGAGTTGGGAAAAGACTAAAGTTAATGCAATCAATAAATTAACAAGTCCTACTTGCTCGGGAATAAAAAACTTGGGCATAAGCAAACCTGCATTAACAAATCCCAATACGGCTCCTGCATATGTATAAATTGAACCTTTTACGGATTGTTTTGCAATTATTCCCATTTTCATTCTTTTAGAAAATACAAATGTAAAAGAAATATTATTTTATCTTTGTATTTAATTAATTTCCGGCACTTTATTATATATTGTATTATGGCACTAAACTATATTTGGATAGCTTTTTTTATTATTGCTTTTTTCGTCGGTCTTGTAAAGTTAATATTTTTCGGTGATGTCGGGGTTTTTCCGGATATGGTATCGAGTACTTTCGATATGGCAAAAACCGGTTTTGATATTTCGCTCGGGCTTACCGGCGTGCTTACCCTTTGGCTCGGAATTATGCGAATAGGCGAAAAAGGCGGCGTTATAAAATTGCTTTCAAAACTTATTAATCCTTTTTTCAGAAAAATATTTCCCGAATTAAAAGAAGATCATCCGGCATACGGCTCCATTATGATGAATATTGCCGCAAACATGCTGGGATTGGACAATGCCGCAACACCGATGGGCTTAAAAGCCATGAATCAACTTCAGGAAACCAACCCCGAAAAAGATACGGCAAGCAATGCTCAAATAATGTTTCTGGTACTTAACACATCGGGACTTACGCTTATTCCCATAAGTATCATGGTTTACAGAGCACAACTCGGTGCCGCCGACCCTTCCGACATTTTTATTCCCATACTGTTGGCTACATTTTTTTCGACTTTAGCCGGATTAATTACGGTTTCAATATATCAAAAGATTAATTTGTTTAACAAAGTGATACTTGCCTATATCGGCGGGCTTTCGGCACTTATTATCGGTATTATTTTTTATTTGCAACAGCTTCCGAAAGAAAAAATAACCGAAATTTCTTCCGTTGCAAGCAATGTCCTTTTGTTCGGGATTATTATATTTTTTATTGCTTTGGCTGCTTTAAAAAAAGTTAATGTGTACGATGCTTTTATCGACGGGGCAAAAGACGGTTTTAAAATT
This sequence comes from uncultured Draconibacterium sp., assembly GCA_964500765.1. Classification (GTDB taxonomy): domain Bacteria; phylum Bacteroidota; class Bacteroidia; order Bacteroidales; family JAADGE01; genus JAADGE01. Next base: position 6,035 of record CAZCPV010000086.1, on the reverse strand, counting down.
GCCGTTAAAATTATCCCCTATTTGGTGGCTGTTTTGGTTGCTATCGGGGTGTTTAGGGCATCCGGTGCCATGGATTACCTTATTTCGGGATTTAAATATTTTTTCAGTGCCTTGGGCGTAAATACCGATTTTATAAATGCCCTGCCGACAGCCCTTATGAAACCTTTAAGCGGAAGCGGTGCCAGAGGTATGATGGTGGATGCGATGAAAACTTACGGAGCGGATTCTTTTGTGGGACGCGTTGCCTCAACCGTTCAGGGGGCAACCGATACAACTTTTTATATTATTGCCGTTTATTTCGGTTCCGTAGGTATTAAAAACACGAGGTATGCCGTTACGGCGGGCTTAATTGCCGATTTTGTCGGAATTATTGCAGCAATTCTTATTGCTTATCTTTTCTTTCATTAACAATTTTTGAAACATATACATTACTTTTATCATTAAAATAAAGATAATGAGAAGATTGAACAGCATTTTGAACAGATAAAGAATCCGGAAAACGAATAAATACGGAATCGCCCGTTTCGAAATTATATGAAATTAAGCTTTTTTCTTTTTTATTAAAATATTGAATTATTTTTCCTTTGGTAAAAAAATCGGAAGTAATTTTCCGGTTTATCGTAAAATCAAAATTTCCGAGATTATCGTAAACAAAAACAAAATTATTCTCTGTTTTAAGATACAATAAATTACCCTCGGCAATCATATAATTGGGCATTGTATTAATTTCAAACAAAGATTTTCTGAAAATTTCTTTAAAATCGGAATCATATTTTATCAACATTCGGTTTGAGGTATCGAAAATCCAAATGCCGCCGGATTCCGTTTTACAGATTAATACATTGCCGAAAATATTTTTATTTTCGAGGTAAATTTCATTCCCTGTCGGACTTAATTTATTATCCGTGAAAACAATACGATTTTGGTCTTTAAAAAAAATTAAGATTTTCAAAGGGTCGGAAATATCAACCGACGAAATTTTTTCGCCGTAGGAACTGTCGTAAACAAACAATTTTTTCCCTTCAGAATTGTATTTTATCAGCGAATTTCCGGATATAAGGTACAAATTATCAAACTCATCGGCATATATTTTATCTGCCTTAACGGGAACGGTTGTTATAATATGCAAATCCGAAAAAAAATTCAGAAATAAAATAAAAACTAAACAGATAACAGTTTTCACGGAATTATGAGTTATGATTCAGAGCAAGCAATTCGTCTATATATATTCGGGTATTAGCCAAACGCGGAATTTTATTTTGTCCGCCGAGTTTTCCTTTTTCTTTAAGCCAATCGTAAAATAAATTTTCTCTTGCAATATGAATAACAGGCATTCGCAGGGTTAAATCGTTATATCGTTTTGCCGCATAATCCGAATTTACTTTTTTCAATTCCTCGTCCAATATTTCGGCAAACTTTTGCAAACTTTCCGGTTTTTCTGAAAATTCAATCAGCCATTCGTGGGCTCCCGTTGCCGTATCGGAAATATATATCGGAGCCGCCGTAAATTCCCGTATGTGTGTGCCGGTTTTTTCGGCGGTTTTTTTCAATGCTTTTTCTGCATTTTCGATAATCAACTCTTCGCCGAATGCATTAATAAAATGACGAATTCTGCCGGTAATTTTTATTTTATGCGGTTTTAGAGAAGTAAACCGCACCGTATCGCCGATTAAGTAACGCCAAAGTCCGCTGTTTGTCGTAATTACCATCGCATAATTAACATCTCTCTCAACATTTTCAACAGTATAAACTTTCGGATTTTCTTCAAAAATTTTATCTGCCGGAATAAATTCGTAAAAAATTCCGACATCAAGCATAAGCAATAAATCATCTCTGTTTAAATCGTCCTGCAAAGCAAAAAAACCTTCCGATGCGTTATAGGTTTCCAAATAGCGAGTATCTGGGGGCAAAATTTTTTCAAACACATTCCGATAAGGGGCAAAACTTACACCTCCGTGAATAAATAACTCAAAATCAGGCCAAATTTCCGCAATATTTTTTTTGCCGGTTTTTTCCAAAATTCGTTTCAGCAAAACCAATGTCCACGAAGGCACGCCGGTAATACTTGTTACATTTTCTTCAACGGTTTGTTCCGCCATTTTTTCGAGTTTATCTTCCCATTCGGGCAAAAGGGCAATGTCTTTTTTCGGCGTACGAAGCAAGTGCGACCATATCGGCAAATTGTCGATTATAACGGCTGACAAATCTCCGTAATACAAATTATTGTCAAAACTGTTAATTTGTTTGCTTCCGCCTATTACTAACGATTTGCTTTTAACTAATTTTGTATCTTCAAATTGATTTGAATAAACAACAATAATATCTTTCCCGCCCCTAAAATGATTTTCTTCAAGAGATTCTCTGCTTACCGGAATAAATTTACTTTTATCGGAAGTCGTACCGGAAGAAACAGCAAACCATTTAATAGGAGAAGGCCACAAAACATTATTTTCTCCGTTTTTTATCCTGTCGATATACGGTTTAATTTGCGAATAATCTCTGACGGGTATTTTTTTTTGAAATTCCGAAACCGAAAAATCCGAAAGAATTTCCAAAAATTTATGCTCTTTACCGAAAACAGTGTTCTTTCCTGTTTCAATTAAGTTTTGCAGCAAGTTTATTTGCACACCGTAAGGATTCCTCTTAAACGTTTCTATCTGCTGAAGCCGTTTTTGTGTTACTTTATTAACTATTTTATTGATAATTTTCACGGTGTTACAAGAAAATTTAAATTAAATATTATTTTTGTTGCAGAATTGAATTTTTGTCAAAGATAAAATTTTGTACCGATTTTTTATAAACTCAATTATGAAAAAATTTTATTTTTATTCTTTTTTACTCCTCTTTGCCTTTACATCCGAAGCTTCCGGACAATTTGTAAGATACGGAATTTCAGGGGGAATAAATAAATGCGGCTTATTCGGTACCGACAAACCGGCTGTTTACACCAAACAATTTTCTTATTTCGGCGGACTTTTTTTGGATAATCAAATCGGAGAAAACCTTTGGACACAAAGCGAATTAAATTTTGCAAAATATCAATTTAATTTCTCAGAAACTCTTCCTCAAATTGAAAACAGCACATTAACTGTTGATGAAAAAGACTGTTTTATTTCTGTTCCCGTATTTCTGAAATACAAACGCGGCTATGAATTCATTTTTTGGCATATCGGTTTAGGCGGGCAAGTTTCGGTTTTGGCAAAATCAAAACGAACACTGGATTTAAAAATTAACAACTACAAGCTTGACGGAACATATTATTACGATTACAAAAACAATTGGTATGAATACGGATTTATCGGTAATGCCGGAATACAATTTAAAGCCGTAGATTTATATCTGCGATATTACATCGGTATGCGAAATATCTATAAATCGGAGGAATCAAGGGATATGAGTTTCAACATTTTAAGTTTCGGAGCTTCTTATCAGTTAAATTACAGAGAATCATATCCTTACGGCAGAAAAGCGGGATGGAAAGGATTGAAATATAAAATAACCCATCTTTTTAAGTAATTTCATGCAACCAAAATATATTTTTTTATCATTCCTTTTGATTGTTTAACTAAAAATTCAAGAAATGAAAAAGTTTACATTTATTTTATTATCGTTATTTTTGAGTGTTTCTGTTTTTGCTCAAAAATTCAGTTCAAAAAAATTAGAATGGATAAGCTCTCAACAAATTCAATCTGCAAAAACTGTAACCGATTGGATTTATTACTGCAACGATCCTAATACAAGCATCGGAACTAACAGTGCTGCGGAATTTGGGTGTTTTATGCACATTCCGACTTCCCTTTTAACTCCTCATGACGGAAGACAAATACAAGAGGTACAGGTATTCTTACCTCAACCGGAAAACATAACCTCTGTTGAATTAAGAATCTATGAAGAAGCCGGAACAGGAACACCCGGAACTCCGGCTTATACACAAACTTTTGCACCAAACAGTGACGGTACCCAATGGACATCGGTTATTCTTACAACACCTTATGTAATAAACGCCTCACAAGAAATTATCGTAGGTTATTTTGTAAATGCATCCGGAGGATATCCTGCCGGTTGCGATGCAGGTCCCACAAATTCAGACGGAGACTTAATGATTTGGAACGGTTCGTGGACACACCTCGTTTCACTGTCTTCTTCTTTACCCTATAATTGGAACATAAAAACCGGGATAGGTGATGCGGTAAATAATGATGCTGCCTTGTCGACAGTTAATATTAACAATATTATTGTTTCCGGAAATACAGATATTTCCGGAACAATTTTAAACGGAGGAAATACCCAAATTAATTCTTTGGATTTAAATTGGCAAGTTGATAACGGAACCGTTCATACTGACAATTTAACCGGCTTAACTCTGGATTATGCAGAAACATATAATTTTACACATTCTGTTCAATGGAATGCAACCCAAGGAACACACAATTTATCTGTATGGGTTTCAAATATGAACGGTATCGGGAATGATGAAATTACGAATAATGATACTATTCAAAAAACCATCTCCGTTGCTACACAAAGCGTTTCCAGAATTCCGCTTTACGAAGAATTTACCAGTTCTACCTGTTCGCCTTGTGCAACATTTAATTCTTCTTATTTTAACGAAACATTTTTGAATAATAATACCGGTAATTATACTCTTATTAAATATCAGATGAATTGGCCGGGAAACGGAGACCCTTATTATACTGCAGAAGGAGGTGCCCGCAGAGATTTTTACGGAGTAGGAGGTGTTCCGTCTTTATTTATTGATGCCGCAGAAGGAACACATTTCAACACCTCTCAATTACAAACAGATTTAGATAATGAACTAACTGTTCCTGCTTTTTTTGATATTTCAGCAACCGCACAAGTAATTGGTAATGATATTAACGTAACAACAAACATCTCTCCTTATGTTGATATGAACAACCTTACGGTTCAAATAGCCGTTGTTGAAAGGACAACAACAGGGAATACCGGGAATAACGGAGAAACTGAATTTCATTATGTAATGATGAAGATGTTACCTGATGCTTCGGGAACAACACTTGATTTTACAGCAGGAACACCCCAAACTATTAATGAAAGCTACGACTTGTCTTCTACACACGTAGAAGAAACAGGAGATTTAGCTGTCGTAGTATTCATCCAAGATAATACTACAAAACAAGTTTTCCAATCTGCTTGGGCTGACATGGACATAACCGCAAGTGTTAATTTTGACCCTTCTGACGGTGCAACAGACGTTGAACCAAATCAAACTATTACACTTACTTTTGGAGGACCGATGAGAAAAATTGACAATTCCGATATTACAAATACAGACATCAGTTCTTTGATATCTCTAACCGATGCTTCCGGTGATATCGCTTATACAGGAACAATCAGTTCTGATAAAAAAACAATAACAATTATTCCTGACAATTATTTACCGGAAAATACTGACATTACTGTTACAATAGCAGGAAATAGCGTTGAAAATGAATATGACAATGCCCTTGCTGAAACTTCTGCTACTTTTACGACATCAGCATATCCGCAAGTAAATGTTATATTCAATCCTGCAGACGGAACAACAGGTATTGACATTAATTCAAATATTACGCTAACATTCGATCGTTCAATAAGAAAAATTGATGATTCCGATATTAATAATACAGATATTAGTTCGTTTGTTTCTTTAAGTGATGCTTCCGGAGATATTGCTTATACCGGAACAATTAATTTCGGAAAAACTATTATAACAATTGATCCTACGGATAATTTCCCCGGACAAACCGATATAACGGTAACTATATCCGGAAACAGTATTGAAAATGAGTACGACATCACATTACCGGAAACTTCCGCTGTATTTACAACAAAAAGTACTGCCGGGCTTAAAGATATATCTGACAGGATTTCAATTTTCCCGAACCCCGTAAATAATTATATAGAAATAAGCGGAGCAGAAAGTTCAAGCTTTATTTTAACCGATATTTCCGGAAAACAAATTCTTTCTCAAAATATAAATTCCGATAAAGAACAAATTAATATGCAAAATTTAG
>CAZCPV010000085.1:0-10930 GCA_964500765.1 uncultured Draconibacterium sp. | reverse complement strand
AAGGAATCTGTATTTGTGGATTGTTTATTTTAGATTTTTATCGGACAGTAATGATTTTAAATGTATATTTGTTGAATTTTATGAATAATATGGGTTAGCATCTATAAAAATAACTCCCGTATTTATCCGTAGGACAGCTAAATAAGAAAAAACAAATAAAATTTCAATTTTTAACTCTTTCAGGCAGATGAATCACAAATTTCTATTCGCAATTATTCTTTTCGTAAATACAAGTATCTTTTCGCAAAATACGTTTCAATATCGAAATAAAATTTACAAAACCGACATAAAAACCGTGCTTTTTTACCGTGCCGGATGGGAATTTACCTACCCCGTTTTGGAACTTAATTCCGGAAAACAACTTATATTGGAATTTGACGATTTAAATCCCGAAACCACCGACTATTACTACACGATTATCCATTGCACAGCCGATTGGCAACCTTCTGATTTAAACCCCATTGAATACATTCGCGGCTACGAAGAAGAACAAATTGACGATTTTGAAAATTCTTTCGGCACATTAATTCAATACACACATTATACGCTTGCAATTCCCAATGAAAATATGAAACCCGTTATATCCGGAAATTATCTTTTGCTGGTTTATGAAGATTACGACAAAAGCAAGCCCGTTCTTACACGACGATTCTATGTTGTTGACAATAAGGTTAAAACAGAAGCTAAAATAAAACGCTCGACATTCGTTACCGATATGAACACATCGCAGGAGTTGCATATTTTCGTAAACGACGAAGCCGGTTATGTTACCAATCCGCAGGACGATTTTTCAATGACCGTACTTCAAAACAACAATCAAAATATTTATCTTTCCGGTTTAAAACCCGATTTTTTAAGAGGAAATACATACGAATTTTACAATCCCCGCATCTTGAAATTTCTCGGCGGTTACGAATTTCGTTACGTAAATTTTAAAAGTACAAAATATGTAAACGACCGCATTCAGTCCATTCAATTTAACCGTCCGTATTTTATTTTTGAAGTAGTCCCCGAAGAAGCTGAAAATTCGCTTACATACAGCTACTTACAAGATATTGACGGCGAATTTCTTATTACTGCCGAACACATTGAAAACCCCTCGCTCGAAGCCGATTATATTCTTGCCGATTTCTCTTTTTATTATCCGAACCCTTTACCGGAAGGGAATATTTACGTTTACGGTGCATTTTCCGATTGGGCATGTAACGAATCGAATAAAATGACCTACGATTACGGAACCAAAACCTACAAAGCAAGAATAAAACTGAAACAAGGATTTTACAATTACGAATACGTTTTTTGCGACGGAAAAAGCCCGGTACCCGATTTAAGCAAAACCGAAGGAAATTATTACCAAACCGAAAACAACTACTCCGTATTTCTGTATAACAGACCGCAAGGCGGACAATACGACGAACTTATCGGATATAAAATCGTAAATTCATTAAAACACTTGTAATTTTAAGATTTTTTGCCGAATTTAATAAATTCAATTATCTTTCGTTTTTAAAAAAAGAAATAATTTGAGTTCGTACAGGCAAATATTGACAAAATATTGGGGATACACAAAATTTCGACCTTTGCAGGAAGAAATTATACAATCGCTTGCCGACGACAAAAAAGATGTACTCGGACTGTTGCCCACCGGCGGCGGAAAATCAATCATATTTCAAGTTCCGGCATTGGCAACGGAAGGATTTTGCTTGGTTGTTACACCGCTTATCGCCTTAATGAAAGACCAAGTCGAAAACTTGCTTGAAAAAGGCATAAAAGCTGCAGCCGTTTATTCCGGCATGTCGAAAGACGAAATTGATATTGTATTGAATAATGCCGTATTCGGCGCCTATAAATTTTTATATGTTTCGCCCGAACGATTGGCAACTCGCCTGTTTCTGACCCGCTTGCCCGATATGAATATCAACTACGTCGCCGTTGACGAAGCCCATTGCATTTCACAATGGGGTTACGATTTTCGCCCTTCTTACCTGAACATAGCAACTATTCGCAAAATTAAACCCGATGTACCTTTTGTCGCATTAACGGCAACCGCAACTCCCGAAGTTGCCGAAGATATTCAAAACAAACTTCTGTTTAAAGAACATAATCTGTTTCAAAAAAGTTTTGAACGAAAAAACCTCATCTACATCGTTCGCGAAGTTGAAGATAAATTGAAATATTTACTGAAAATCGTTATCAAAGAAACCGGCAGCGGAATTGTGTATGTTCGCAGCAGAAAAAAAACCTTCGAAATTTCAAAATATTTGGTAAGCAAAGGTATTTCGGCAGATTTTTATCATGCCGGCATTGATGCAAAAATAAAAGATATAAAACAAAAACGCTGGAAAACAGGGCAAATTCGAGTAATTGTCGCAACCAATGCTTTCGGAATGGGAATTGACAAGCACAATGTACGATTTGTCGTACATATTGACTTGCCCGATTCGCCCGAGGCCTATTTTCAGGAAGCCGGAAGAGCCGGAAGAGACGAAAAAACCTCCTATGCCGTTTTGCTGTATCACAAAGCCGACAAATTGAATTTTGAGAAACGCATAAAAGCAAATTTTCCGGAAATTCCCGATATAAAACGTGTTTATACCGCATTATGCAACTACTATCAAATTCCGGAAGGCGAAGGTAAAGGAATGATACGCGTATTCAGCATGAGAGATTTTGTAACAAAATTCAAACTGCCGATACAACTTGTTTTAAGCAGTCTTAAAATTTTGCAAACCGAAGGATATTTAGACTTTACGGAAGACGATTTTACGCCTTCAAAAGTGCATTTTACGGTTGACCGTGAAGATTTATACCGCTATCAAGTTGCCAATAAACATTTCGACAATTTTATTAAATTAGTTTTAAGAAGTTACACCGGATTATTCTCAAATTATGTTGCCGTTGACGAAGAATATTTGGCAAAAAAAGCCCGTACAAAATCGGAAATTATATACGGCTACCTTGTAAAATTGGCTGAACATAAAATTATAAAATACATTCCGCAAAGGAAAATGCCTTTTATAATTTTTATTTCGGAACGCTTGAACGAAAAAAACATCCTTATTTCAAACGAAAAATACAGAAAACGAAAAGAACGTTACGTAAAACGTGCCGGAGCAATGATAAACTATGCCGAAAGCAAAGCGAAATGCCGAAGTCAGATTTTACTTTCCTACTTCGGCGAAAAAAATCCTTACCGTTGCGGCGAATGTGATGTATGCAGAAGACGTAACAAACTGAACATCAGTAATTACGAATTCGACTTAATTAATAATGAAATAAAAAAAGCAGTAAAAGAAAATCCCGTTACCGTTGAGGAACTTACCGATAAAATTAACTGCGACGAAGAAAAAGTTTTAAAAGTAATTCGTTGGCTTATCGACAGCGAAAAAATTGAATATACAATTGATAAACGTATTACTCGGGTGAAGAAAAATTAAAATTTGTTAAAATATATATCCGATAAAATAAAGTTAAATTCTCGTCGTTTCGTTCATATAACCATAAAATACAATATCTTATGAAACGAGTTACTTTTTTGATTTTAATTAGTTTTTTAACATTTCAGGTACAAGCACAAAACCTAAAATACCCGAACGAAAATGCCGATACCTTAAAACACAACTCAATAGGAATGAATGTTTCACCTATTATTGCAAATTTTATAATAGGATATAATTTCCCGGAACAAATACCTGAAATGTCTTTAATTTATAAGCATTACAATAAAAAATTTAATTTCAGAACCGAAATTTCGTTTTTGCCGGATATAACTGAAATGAACGGAGGGACTGTTTATTTGGACGAAAACGGAAAAAGAATACATGAGATTTATTTCCAAAACGGTGAAACGGTAAAAATGAACGATACCGTTGTAATGAAACGTTTTGATTATAATAAAAGTTACGATTTATCACTGAAAACAGGCATTGAAAAAAGTAAAAAAACAAGAATGGGAACATGGTATTTCGGCGGCGGTTTATATCTCGGATATACAAATAAAAACGATACGTATTTTTACAGAGAAGTTGCCAATACAGATACACTTGATTTTAATTTGAATTTCACGGAATACAAATACTTGAATCCCAACACAAAAGCTCCGTACTACAAAGGAAAATATTTCAAAATCGGAATAAATTTCTTTACGGGTTACGAATGGAGACTGACAAAACACCTAAATATCAGTGCGGAAGTAAATCCGAGTATCTTTTACATAGGCAAATTTACGGAATCCCTGTACGACAATAACAATTATTTGCAAAAAATGAGCACCGGCATTAACCCTGATTTGGGCTTTATAAGAATAATTGCTTCTTTGAAATTTTAATTTACAATTGTTTAATTTCGGGCACAAGTTTTTTCAAATCGTCGCCGGCGGCAATAATAATTCCGTTTTTATCCGTTAAAAAATATTGCGGTAATTTTCTTACGGTATATAAATGCAAAACTTCCGAATCCAAACCTTTTATATCGGAAACAGCCGTCCAATATATTTTATCCGACTGAATGATATTTTTCCATTGTTGCTTGTTTTGTTCCGCAAAAACCTGATAAATTTCAAACCCTTTTTTATGATATTTACCGTATAAATCGCTTAAAATTTTATTGTCGGCACGGCACCACCCGTTCCACGATGCCGAAAAAGCAAGTAAAACATAGTTTCCTTGTAATGAAGACAAAGAAACCGTTGTACCGGATGTATCGGGCAATGCAAAATCAGGTGCTTGTTTTCCCGGTTGAACATTTTTCCTTAAAGATATAAAATCCTTTAATTCAGCATAGTAGGGCGAAGTTTTTAAAGTATCCGAAAAATGATTAAAAACGTTTTCCAAATCCGGAAGCGACAGGTAATCGGCAAGATTGCTTAATGTAAGATACAACGAAACATAGCTTTTGTTATGTTCATAGCAATATTTCTTTGTAAAATCAATCTGCTCGTTTAATATGCCGGCGGTTGCCGAATCCAAATTTTTCAAAAGTACGGTATCGTTGTTTTCATAAGCAATATTTTTTTGCTCATTTATTTTCTTTAATTTATTTTCATAAACCGTATTTGTTTCAAGGAACGAAACATATTCGGCATGCGTTTTCGACCCTTCGACTTCCGATTTTCCCGTATTATAATCGGCATTTATCTGCATATCATGCGGGTCGGCAAAAAATTGAACAACAAAATTTCCCTTATCAATTACAAACCAAAACATTTCCGGTGTTTTTATCTTCACATGCTTAAATTTGAACTTACTTTTTTTCATGTGTAAAGAATCAATCGGCAGCAATTTACCGTTTCTTACCTTGTTCAGCACAACTTCACCGTCAAAATAACCCGTAATATATGCTTTTATCAGATAATCTTTTTCTTTTTTATCTTGTTTGCAGGATAAAAATAAAAAAACAGGAATAATTAAAAATAAAATTTTCTTCATCTTTTCGATATTAGCGATTTTTTTAATGAAATAAATAACAAATATAAATTTATTTTCAGAATTGATTAAAATTTTAAACCTTCGCAGCCGCAAATTTACAATATAATGCAGGATATTTTTGAAAAAGGCAGAAAATTACCGTTAATTCAGGAATTTTACACCATACAAGGAGAAGGGTTTCATACCGGCAAAGCGGCTTATTTTATCAGAATAGGCGGTTGCGACATCGGTTGCAGCTGGTGCGATACAAAAATTTCTTGGAATGCCGATATTCATACTTTGGCAGAAACCGATGAAATTATTGAAAAAGCATATCGGTCGGAAGCAAAGTCCATTGTCGTAACCGGCGGAGAACCTTTAAGTTACGACTTAAATTATTTATGCAAAAAAGCCGAAGAAAAAAAACTAAATACTTTTATCGAAACTTCCGGTGCTTATCCGCTTTCCGGAAAATGGGATTGGATTTGCCTTTCGCCGAAAAAACAAAAACCGCCTTTAAGCGATATTTATAAAATTGCCGACGAATTGAAAGTGATTATTTTTAATGACGACGATTTAATTTGGGCGGAAGAATGCTCCGAAAAAGTTTCCGAAAACTGCAAATTATACCTGCAACCCGAATGGAGCAAACGCGAACAAAACACCCCGAAAATAATCGAATACATCAAAAAAAATCCGAAATGGAATTTATCGGTTCAGTTGCATAAATATTTAAAAATTCCGTAATTTTAGGTCTTACGTTTTTTCTTTTTAGCAGCCGGAAAAAGAATATTATTCAGAATCAACCGATAACCGGGCGAATTGGGGTGCATATTCAAATCGGTTTTCGGGTCGCCTACAAAATGTTGATAATCTTCGGGGTCGTGCCCGCCGTAAAAAGTCCATGTCCCTTTGCCTAATTCACCGTGTATGTAGCGTGCTTCGTGATGCGATTTTAACTCACCCATAATCAGCACATTTGATTTTATTAAATCTTCGTTAAATGCGGTTGTCTGCCCCATAAAACCTTTTATTATTTTGGTGTGATTTTGACAAAGCATGGTCGGTACCGGGTCCCATTTTGCCGAAAAATCAAACAAAGTAAAATAGTCGTTTTCTTTTGACACTTTTCTGGTTCTTGTTACATCAATATCAGAAAATTCGTATTCCATGGGATTTCTTACAAGCGTAAAATCCTTAAAAGCCAATGTTTTTGAATAGTCCAACTTCTTTTGGCAATCGGGATCTGCCGGGTCGCCGTCGAACATGCTCTCGCAAATATCGGTATTTTCGGCAGCCAAGGCAATATCATAAGTATCTGTTGCCGAACACATTGCAAACAAAAAACCACCGGAAAAAATATATTCTTTTATGCGTTTCGCCACAAATAATTTTAATTTCGAAACTTTATTGAAACCCAATGCCGCCGCATCGGCTTCGGCTTGTTTTTTATTTTCGATATACCAACTTGCATAACGGTACGCTCCGTAAAATTTCCCGTACTGTCCGGTAAAATCTTCGTGATGCAAATGCAGCCAATCGTATTTTGACAATTCGCCGTTTACAATTTCTTTATCATAAATTTGTGTATAAGGAATTTCGGCATAAGTCAGCACCAAGGTTACGGCATCGTCCCACGGTTGATTTGTTTTTGGTGCATATACAGCAATTTTAGGTGCTTTTTCCAATTTCATCTTGTCCATATTCACTTCTGGACTTGCTATATGATTGTATATAATTGAAATCTCGGCATCGCTGACAATTTCATAACTTACACCTCTTACAGTACACTCATCGGCAATATCTTTCGCATAATCCATACTGAAACTTCCGCCTCTGTAATTCAGCAACCAATTAATTTCCAATCCGTTCTGCAAAACCCAATAAGCAATTCCGTATGCTTTCAGATGATTTTTCTGGCTTTCGTCCATAGGAATTAAAATAACGGTTCCGAAAACTGTTCGAAATAAAAAAACAAGTGCTGTTAAAAAGAATATTTTTTTCATTATGTTCATTAAAACGGTACATCTTCTCCCTTATTGTCGGAAAAAGAAATATCGGGAAAGGAAGTTTCAGAATTATCAAAAAAGTCATCATTACCGTCTTCATTTATTTTAGAATCAAAAGTAACGGCATTAGCAACACCGTTTTCATCAAGCGGCGGCAAAAAATCTTCATTAAATTCTTCAAAACGAGCAAATTCTTCTCTGAATCTTAATTGCACATCGGTAACTGCACCGTTTCGGTGTTTAGCAATAATAATTTCGGCAAGTCCGCGTGTTGAATTTCCGTCATCATCTTCCGTAATGCCCATTTTTTCGGGACGATGAATAAAAATAACAATATCGGCATCTTGCTCGATAGCACCCGATTCACGCAAATCGGATAATTGCGGACGTTTATTTCCCGAACGCATTTCAACCGACCTGTTTAGCTGCGACAGAGCAATAATAGGCAAATTCAGTTCTTTTGCAATGGCTTTTAAACCTCTTGAAATTGTACTTACTTCCTGCTCTCTGTTCCCCCTCGAATCGCCGGGACCGGTCATTAACTGCAAATAGTCAATTACGATTAAATCAATATCTTCTTTGGTTTTTAATTTTCTGCATTTCGAACGCAATTCATTTAAACCGATTGCCGGTGTATCGTCAATAAAAATACGTGCTTTTTCAAGATTTTTTATTTTATATTCCAATTGTTGCCATTCATGGTCTTTTAGGTTTCCGCTTCGGAGTTTTTCGCTGCCGAGCTCGGTTTCGGAAGATATTAATCGCATAACCAACTGAACAGAAGACATTTCCAAAGAAAAAAGGGCTACCGATTTCTGATGATTTACACCTATATTCCGAGCCATCGAAAGCACAAAAGCCGTTTTACCCATTGAAGGTCGTGCCGCAATAATTACTAAATCGGAATTTTGCCAGCCGGATGTTACCCTGTCCAAGGACGAATAGCCCGAGGGAACACCGCTTAATCCGTCTTCTCTGTTTTTTGCTTCTTCTATTTGATGAATGGCTTCGTTCATAACCGCATCAATTTGCAGAGCTTCTTTTTTTACCGAGCCCAAAGCCAAATCAAACATTCCTTGTTGTGAGAATTCTAAAATTTCCTGTACATCTACCGATTCATCGTAAGAACGAGTTTGAATTTCGGAACTGATACGAATCAGTTCTCTTTTAATAAATTTTTCGGCAATAATTTTTGCATGGTATTCGATATGGGCAGCCGAACCTACTCTTGACGATAAACTGACGACATAAGAAGGGCCGCCGACTTCGTCCAAATCGCCGTTTTGTTTCAATTTTTCAATAATCGTGTGATAATCTATCGGTTGATGATTTACGGATAAGTCGTAAATTGCTCTGAATATTTTTTGATGTTCGGTTTTATAGAAACTTTCGGGTTTTAAAATATCCAAAACGGCAATATCTTTTCCGCGTTCAAGCATTAATGCTCCCAGCACATCCATTTCAATATCGACGGATTGCGGCGGTAATTTTCCGAGTTGTTCGTTTATTTCAAAAACAGGATTTTTCTTATATGATTTTACAGTTTGTTTTGCCATTAATTTAGTTTTTTATCAACAGAGACAGTCCCTCGGACTGCCTCTGCTAACAAATTGAATATCTTTTATTTACAAAATTATTCGTTATAGACACCAATGTCGATAAATTTTTGTTCGCGTTTTTTTATTCTTTCTTCGGAAGACATTTTTTCAAGTTCCGAAACTTCTTTTATAATTGTTTTTTTAACTTCTTTAAATATTTTTTCGCGATTAACATGGGCTCCTCCGAGCGGTTCTTTAATTATTCCGTCAATCAAACCGTTTTTCAGCATATCTTCGGAAGTGAGTTTTAAAGCATCGGCAGCTTTTTCTTTATATTCCCAACTTCTCCAAAGTATTGAAGAACAAGATTCGGGAGAAATAACCGAATACCAAGTATTTTCAAGCATCAAAACTTTATCGCCGACACCTATTCCGATAGCACCGCCGGATGCACCTTCACCGATAATGATACACACAACCGGAACTTTTAAACGAAACATTTCATAAATATTCCGGGCAATGGCTTCGCCTTGACCTCGTTCTTCGGCTTCCAAGCCGGGATAAGCACCGGGTGTATCGATTAAAGTTACAATCGGTTTATTAAATTTTTCGGCAAGTTTCATCAATCGTAATGCTTTACGATAGCCCTCGGGATTTGCCATACCGAAATTTCTGTATTGCCGGCTTTTGGTATCAAAACCTTTTTGTTGCCCGATAAACATATAGGTTTTTCCGTTAATTGTGCCGAAACCGCCGACCATGGCTTTGTCGTCTTTTACGCCTCTGTCGCCGTGAAGTTCGATAAAATCTCCGCCGGTCATATATTTGATATAATCCAGCGTATAAGGTCGTTCCGGATGCCTTGAAACCTGCACACGTTGCCAAGGCGTTAAATTCGCATATATTTCTTTCCTTGTTCTGTCAATTTTCTTTTTCAAATCTTCGATTGTTCGGCTTACGTCAACCCCGGATTCTTCTCCTATTTCTATTGCTTTATCCAATTGTTCCTGTAATTTCCCGATTGGTTCTTCAAAGTCAAGTAAAATCATTTATCTTTGTTTTTTATTTTGAGTGTGTAAATTTAAAAATTTTAATTGAAGTTTTATCCGAAAAAATATACTAAAACTCTTAACATTTAATCAACACACTAAAATACAGTATTTTACAAAATATATCTTTAAAAAATAATTTTCAATGCTCTTTTTTCCGAATGCAAAAATAAATATCGGACTTTCTGTAACCGAAAAACGTTCGGACGGTTTTCATAATTTAGAAACCGTTTTTTATCCGGTGTTAATATCTGATATTTTAGAATTTACGTTTTCCGAAAATAAGACATCTTTCAATAATACCGGTTTAAAAATTAATATTCCGGATAAAGAAAATTTAGTACTGAAAGCATATAATCTTCTGAAAAATGAATTTAAATTGCCTGAATTAAGTATTCATTTACACAAAATTATCCCATTCGGTGCGGGTTTGGGCGGCGGCTCTTCCGATGCTGCATTTATGCTGAAAGTGCTGAACGAGTATTTCAATTTAAAATTACCCGAAAAATCGCTTATAAAACTTGCCGGAATGCTCGGCAGCGATTGCCCGTTTTTTATAAAAAACAAACCGGTTTTTGCCGAAGGAACGGGAAATATTTTTACCGAAATTGATTTGGATTTATCCGGTTATTATATTCTTATCGTAAAACCGGAAATTGCTGTCGGCACAAAAGAAGCATTTAAAAATATTGTTCCCCGAAAACCGGAAATTTCCGTAAAGGATATTGTTAAACTGCCTGTTGAAGAATGGAAAAGCGGATTGACTAATGATTTTGAAAAAACGGTATTCAAACTTTATCCGGAAATAAAGAAAATAAAAGATAAATTATATGAAACAGGAGCGATTTATGCTCAAATGTCGGGCAGCGGCTCGGCTGTTTTCGGGATTTTTACAAAAAAACCGGAAATTACCGAAAGTTTTTCCGATT
>CAZCPV010000084.1:5094-11043 GCA_964500765.1 uncultured Draconibacterium sp. | reverse complement strand
AAAATGCCCCCGAAACAGACAATAAACAATAAAAATACTCAATAACCGCCGGTATTACATTAAAACAACACTTACACCCGTAAATCGAAAACCGGAATTGTTACGAAACTGCCCGTACGGATTCAACCCGCCGTAGTGCCGCACAAAAAAACCGACATTCCGCAACGGCTTATTCGAAACCTTATATTCCCAACCCAAATACACATTATACGACACAATTCGCCTTTCCGGAATACCCGTTTCATAACTGAATTGCGGTCGGCTGCTCAATTCTGCCGATAAAATATTTATCATCTTTTCCGAACACAAAAAACCCTTTGTTCGTTTGTAATTCGCCGTAAAATACCACTCAAATGTTTTATTGCTTCTCGGAATTTCCGCACCTTTCACCTCCGAACTGTCCGCAAAATAGTACCCGTCTTTCAAAGTCCAAAGATTTTGAATACCGGCTTTAACAGAAAAAATATTTCCGCTTAAAGTATCGGGGTCATTTAAAATCACAGAAAATTTCCATGCCTCATACGACACATTAATTCGTTTAAAACCGGGAATCTCCCGATAGCCGTGTAAAGCAAATTCGTCGCCGATATGCGTACTTTCGTGAAACAAAGGCAAAACAGTTAAAGCAATATTTTTTAAATACCCTTTCCCCGAAAATCGCTTTATCATTTTAATCTTCGTTCCGAACCAATAATCGGTATTTATAACCGGTGCCGTTGTTTCTTCAAACATATCAACCAAAGTTACAGCCCCGCCGGGCATTCCCGCCCACACGGCAAAATCGTTTTTTTGATACTCGAAAAAAGGAATTTCATAACCGAAATGTGCCTCAACAAACAAACGTTTCGATACATCATTCAAATAATAATTCCCGTCAAGTTTATTTATGCTTCCGATTTGAAGTTTCGTAATCGGGCTTCTCATATCCGAAACAAAAGCATTCCCGTAGCTCACCGGCTTAAAAAAAGAACTGTTTTGAGCATTCAAATTTAACGAAAACAGCAGTATAACAAATAATTTAATTAATTTTGACATGATACTATACATTTAAAACTTTCGTTACAAAAGTATAGCTAAATTATCAATTACAAATTATAAAAATGAAATTAAAACAACAATACATCAATAAAACAACAATTTTATTTTTCCTGCTGTTTTTTATTTTTCCCGAGCTCTTTGCCCAAACCGACCAAGAACAAATATACAAATACAATCAAGTTTTTGATGCCGTAACAGGCAGCTATGCCGACAGCGTAAACCAAGAAAAACTCACCGAAGACGCGATAAAAGCACTGCTTAAAGATTTAGACCCGCATTCTTTATATTTTTCGAAAGACGAAATTGAAGAGCTGAACAGAGGACTGAAGGGAAGTTTCACGGGCGTGGGCATTACCTACGACATAATACAAGATACGGTTTTAATTTTAAGTACTTCCGAAAACGGCCCTTCCGAAAAAGCCGGAGTGCTGCCCGGCGATCGAATTATAAAAGTAAATAACGAAACCATTGCCGGAAACGGTATTACCGATAAAAAATTAAAAACCCTCCTTACCGGAGAAAAAGGCACTAAAGTACAAGTTACCGTAAAAAGAAGGGGCGTAAAAAACTTTCCGACTTACGAAATTACACGCGGTAAAATACCCGTAAAAAGCATTACGGCGGCATACAATATCAACAACAATACCACATACATAAAACTAAACCGATTTTCGGCAACCACACTCGACGAATTTAAAAAAATTACGGATTCCTTAATCCGGAATAAAACCGGAAAACTGATATTGGACTTACGATACAATTCCGGCGGCTATTTATACACGGCAATTCGGCTTCTCGAAAATTTTTTCAACAAAAATACCCTCGTACTCTATACCGAAGGTATTCATCAAAAAAGAAAAAATTACTATACGCATAAAATAGGAAAATTCAGAAACAACGATTTGGTTATTCTTATTAACGAATCGTCGGCATCGGCTGCCGAAATCGTAAGCGGTGCCGTGCAGGATTCCGACAGAGGCATTATTATAGGCAGGCGTTCCTACGGAAAAGGGCTGGTGCAAAAACCGATTTATCTGATTGACGGCTCAATGATACGGCTTACAATTGCCAAATACTACACACCTTCCGGCAGAAATATTCAAAAACCCTACGACAAAGGCATTGACGAGTACAACGAAGATTTAATTCACCGATACGAACACGGCGAATTTTCCAACAAAGACAGTATAAAATTTAACGATTCATTAAAATACAAAACCCTGATAAACAACAGACCGGTTTACGGCGGCGGAGGTATAATGCCCGACATTTTCATCCCCGAAGACACACTTCATTTTCCGTATTTTTACAGAAAACATTACGGCAGCGGGAAAATTAACGAATTTATCCATTTATACGTCGAAAAAAACAGGAAAAATATTTTTACTGAATACAAAAATTTTGAAAATTTCAGTTCCGATTTTAAAATTTCCGATAAAACGATAAAAGATTTTACCGATTATTTGTATAATGACGAAATAAAAAAGAATGATTATTACAACGAATTTATTAACAACAAGTATATAAAAAATCAAATTAAAGCACTGATTGCAAATGACTTGTGGGACGATACCGAATATTATAAAATAAAAAACAAATACGACCCCGCCTTTATAAAAGCCCTTGAAGTGTTAAACAACAAAAAAGAATATGCCGATATTTTACACGCAAAATATACGGAAAATTCACAAAATTAATTTCCCTTACCGTAAAATGCTTTTTTAATTAAGCAAAATAATTGTATATCTGCTTTTTTAAAACAGCAATTTCCGATAAATTCTTCGAATTAGAGACATCCGGGAAGTATAGAATTTAATTTAAGCAAAAACTTTTTACGAACTTCGGCAAAGCTAAAACCTTTGCCAAAGTTGAAATCTTTAACTGCAAAGCAAAAAATAATTACCCCGAAATAAGCAATAATTTATGCAAAACGATGTTATATTAAATTTTACGCATTGTAGTGAGCTCATTATAAAAAAATCAGCTCTTCCCGGAACGCCTTAATTCAAACCGTCGGATAAAAAGCATCCTCAATATGCTCAATTTCAAATTTACCGTTTCGTTCAACTATTGAAATAATATCAAAACGAGATTCAAGCTCAATGTCATTTTTTTCGATATAAATATTTGCCGCTTTTATTATTTTTCGTTGTTTTGTTCTGTTTACCGCCTGAAACGGCTGCTCAAAATACGTACCGCTGCGACTTTTTACCTCAACAAAAATAAGCATGTCCTTATGTTCGGCAATAATGTCAATTTCCAAATGTCCGTAGCGTACATTGCGAGCAAGTATTTTACAGCCCTTTCCGGCAAGAAATTCCGCCGCCGCATCCTCGCCTCTTTTCCCGAATTTATTATGCTCTGCCATAAAATGAACTTTTTCGGTATATTAAAAAAGGTTGAAGATTCAAATTCTTCAACCTTCACGGTGGAGCATATCGGATTTGAACCGATGACTTCCACACTGCCGGTGTGACACTCTAGCCAACTGAGTTAATGCCCCGTTTTGTTTTGCAAAAATACACAAATCTTTTAATTCTCATAAAAAAAATTAAAAAAATTATTCCCCGCAGAACCAAGCATATAAACGTCCTAATAAGTTTTTTAACTTATTTTTACGTTGTTAAATGTATTTTTTAGTTGTATAATTGAAATAAAAGTTGTATATTTGCGTTATACAAACAAATAAAGCAGTAAATCATGGAACAATTAACAAAAAGAGAAGAAGGAATAATGAAAATTTTTTGGGAAATTAAAAAGGGTTTTGTAAAAGATATTATCGCAAAATTACCGGATAATCCGCCCTATAATACCATATCTTCCGTTGTTCGTATTCTGGCAAAAAAAGGATTTTTAAAGTACAAACAATACGGAAATACTTATGAATACAGTCCGAAAATTTCAAAATCACGATACCGAAAACACGTATTTAAAAATGTTATGGAAACCTATTTCGACAATTCATATAAAAACATTGTTTCATACATGGCAAAAGAGAACAAATTAAAAGAAAAAGATATTGAAGAACTGATGAAAATTATTGAAAACGGCGAAAAAAAATGAATATAAATACAATAATATACTTGACGGAAGCATCTGTTTTAACAAGCATATTTTACCTGTTTTACAGATACTTATACTTCAAACTCGCCTATTTCGTTTGGAGCAGATATTATTTATATGCCGTATTATTTTTCAGTTTAAGCATCCCCTTGTTTCCGGGAATTTTTAATTACCAAACCGTAAACACAAACATTGTTCAAATACTGAATTTGACAAATTCAGGAAATATAAACGGTTTTGTAAATATTAACAACAGTTTTATTAACGGAAACAATCCCGTAATTAATTTATCCGTATCCGTAAAAATACTTTTAATACTTTGGATTTCCGGTGTTATTCGCTTCCTTTTTATATTGACCAAACAAATTTTTTCCGTCATCCGGCTTATAAAAACCGGGCAAAAATCCTTTGACGGAAAATACACAATCGTAAAATCTAATTTCAAAGGCAGTGTTTTCTCTTTCTTTAAGTACATTTTCATAAACGAACAATTTAACCGATTAACCGAAAGCGAACAAAACCAAATAATACGCCACGAAAAAATTCATGCAACACAATACCATTCGCTTGACAATCTAATTTTTGAAATTCACAGAGCTTTTTTTTGGTTTAATCCGGTATCAAAACTAATTGCCGCAGACATCAAAATTATTCATGAATTTATCGTTGATAACCTTATTACCGAAAATAAAAACAAACCCGATTACTCAAAACTCATTTTAAAACTTTCGTCAAAACCCGGAGAATATACCGCTGTCAGTAACTTCTCGAAAGAAGAAATAAAAAACAGAATAAAACTCATAAGTTTTCCCGAAAAAGAAAAAATACGCAAACGCCGGTTTATAATATCCGTACCCGTGCTTATTTTTACACTTCTTGCATCATGGTTAATTGTTTCTTCAACAAACAGTTACATCAAAAATACAAACATTAACAAAAAACCGTATCATAAACCGTTTGACAAAAATACGTATAAAATTATCAGCCCTTATTTTGAAAACCGAAAAATTGACGGACTTACGGTTTCGCACAAAGAAGTAAGCTGTGAAGTAAAAAGTTTTTCGAATATTTATGCAATTGAAACCGGTATAACAACACACATTAATACAAAAAATATTTTCGGATTAAAAGAAATTACCCTTACCGAAAAACTAAACACCGGTTACACGGTAATATATTCGGGTATCTATCAGGTATTTACACAAGTAGGCGACAGTATAAAAAAAGGAGAAAAAATAGGAAAAACCGGAGATATTCGGCTGTATCCTGCCGTAAATATTAAAATTACAAAAAACGGCAAAACATACAATCCCGAAAATTTTTATTAAAATGACAAACAAATTCAGAAATAATAAATTAGAACAAAATCGCGGCTTACTTCTGCAAGTCAGCATTATTATTTCTTTAATAATTGTTACGGCGGCTTTTAATTATACAAGCAAAAACAAAAACAGTTTACCCGATAATTTTGTTGAAATTAAATTAGAAATTGACTCGGCAACCCGAAATAATAAAATTCAAAAACCGCTTCCCGCAATATTCAATCATACGGATAAGCCGGCTGAATTCATCGGCGGAGAAAAAGCGTTGTCCGACTATTTTAAAAATAACCTGCATTATCCCGAAAAAGCTGAAAAACAAAAAATACAAGGCAGAGTATATGTTAAATTTACCGTTACGCAATACGGAACAATAAAAAATATAAAAATTGTAAGAAAAATTAACCCTTTGCTCGATGCGGAAGCCCTGCGTCTGATAAAAAATATGCCGGTATGGAAACCCGCAGAAATAAAAAACAATCCCGTTAAAAGCGAACAAATTTTACCCGTTATATTTATTAATAATTAA
>CAZCPV010000084.1:0-4994 GCA_964500765.1 uncultured Draconibacterium sp. | reverse complement strand
TTTGCAATTATGAACTATGCATTCAGTTTTCAATCAAAAATTTCCGAAACCAATGTAATCTCTTCCGAATCCGTAATCGACAATGAATTAATTCCGATTACAAAACCGCCGGATGAAAAACCAAAACCGAAACCGCAAAAAGTTAATTACATTGCAGATATTATAAGAATAACAGAAAGCACTGAAAAGATTGATGAAACGGAATTTGTTATCCCCGAATTTACGGACGAACCGATACTCGACGACATTCCCGAAGAATCGGATGAACCCGTTTTTAATCCGAGTATTAAGCCCGAATTTCCCGGCGGTTTATCGGCATTGCAACAATACATTGTCAAACATATTGAATATCCGGAACTTGCAAAAGAAAACAATATCCAAGGAACTGTTTTTTTACGATTTGAAATAACAAAAAAGGGAACCGTAGGAAAAATATCGGTTATGAATAACACCGTTGATAAAATTTTACAAAAAGAAGCTCTCAGAGTCATAAAAACATTACCGAAATTTAAACCCGGCATACAAAACGGAAAACCCGTAAACGTATGGTATTCTCTGCCTGTTTCATTTAAATTAAACTAAAAACAGAATTTAGTTTGCGTAAAAAATAAAAAAACATTAACTTTATCCGCTCAAATGTTAATGTATAAAACATTATTTAACATTTAAAAAACAAAACAATGGAAATTAAAAAAAATCCCAAAGCAAATCTTGAAAAATACAAACTGATATTTTTATCTGTCGGTTTAGGAATCAGTATTCTTGTAATGGTGCTGGCTTTTAATTGGTCATCATCTTCGGCAAAAACTGATTTAAAGTTAAACCAAAATATTGAAGAAGAAGAAATGGTGGAAATTACCCGTCAAGACCAAAAAATACCGCCGCCGCCGCCCAAACAGGAACAACAACAACAACAAACCGTTGAAGTTCTTAATATCGTTAACGATAACGAAGATGTAAGCGACGATGTTGAATTAAACCTTGAATTTGACGAAAACGAGGATATTAACCTTGAAGAAACACCGGAAGAAGAAGATCAAATTTTTATTTATGTGAAAAATATGCCTGAATTTCCCGGCGGAGTAGTTGCTTTAAAACGATACATTGCAAACCATGTAGTATATCCTGCTGTTGCTCGTGAAAACGGAATAGAAGGAACAGTATTTTTACGGTTTGAAGTAACAAAAACCGGCAAAGTCGGAAAAGTTGAACTCCAAAAAGGTGTTGACCCGCTGCTTGATAACGAAGCAATAAAAGTCATAAAAACCTTACCGAGATTTAAACCGGGTGAACAAAACGGTAAAAAAGTAAGTGTCTGGTACTCAATACCGGTAACATTCAAATTAAATTAAATAATTCTGATTTTTAAAATACATAAACAGCCGAACATACGGCTGTTTTTTTTATCAGAAACATCTGATTTTTAAAAAATTACAAATTTGTATGTATTGATATATCCTTTAATGATTGAAAAACAAACACATAATAAGAACACGGAACAAGAATCAGCTGTTTTGGTCGGAATAATTACCCAAGAACAAACCGTTGAACAGGTTTCCGAATATTTAAACGAACTGGATTTTCTGGCAAGAACCGCCGGAGCTCTTGTTAAAAAACAATTCACGCAAAAACGAAATTACGCGGATAACAAAACCTTTGTAGGAAGCGGAAAATTTGCGGAAATAAAAAAGTATATCAATGAAAACAATATCGACACCGTAATTTTTGACGACGAATTAAGTCCCTCGCAACTCCGAAATATAGAAAAAGAACTTAAATGTAAAATTCTTGACAGAACCAATCTCATTTTAGATATTTTTGCAAGCAGAGCACGTACGGCACATGCAAAAACACAAGTAGAACTTGCTCAGTACGAATACCTTATGCCTCGTCTTAAAGGAATGTGGACACACCTTGAACGACAAAGAGGCGGCATCGGAATGCGCGGACCCGGAGAAAAAGAAATTGAAACCGACCGACGTATTGTAAAAGACAAAATCAGCTTGCTGAAAAAGAAACTCGAAAAAATCGATAAACAAAAAAACGTTCAACGCAAAAACAGAGGTAAAATGGTGCGGGTTGCCCTGGTCGGTTATACCAATGTCGGAAAATCAACCCTAATGAACCTCATCAGCAAATCAGATATTTTTGCCGAAAACAAACTGTTTGCAACCCTCGATACAACCGTTCGCAAAATGGTAATCGACAACCTGCCTTTTTTGCTTGCCGATACCGTCGGATTTATTCGTAAATTACCGCATCATCTTGTAGAGTCGTTTAAATCAACCTTAGATGAAGTTCGCGAATCCGATTTATTACTTCATATCGTTGATATCTCACATCCCAATTTTGAAGAACAAATAGATATTGTTAATCAAACTCTTGCCGATATCGGTGCCGGAAACAAAAAAATTATTACAATTTTTAACAAAATTGATGCGTATAATTTTATAAAAAAAGATGAAGATGATTTAACTCCCGTAAAAAAAGAAAACTATTCTTTAAAAGATTTACAAAAAATGTGGTTTGCAAAAGAAAAAAATTCCGTATTTATTTCCGCAAAGAAAAAAATAAACATTGATGAGTTGAAATCGCTTCTTTATGCCGAAGTGGTAAAAATTCATAAAATCAGATACCCTTATAATGATTTTTTATATTAACTTTGGAACATCCGGAAAATTAAAAACTGCATGAAATATTTTTATTCTTTTATCGCTTTGCTCTTTCCGATTTTTTCTTTTTCACAAAGTAAAATTTCGTTGAACTGTACATTTTCTCCGCCCGAATCGTACCGTATTTCAACTCACACCTTTTCGCAAAGTTCCCAAGAAGTAAGCGGAAACAAACAAAATGTTGATGCCGAATACATTACAAAATACAATTTTAATATTATCGATAAAAAAGATTCCGGATATACGGCAGAACTCAAATTCAAAACAATTTCATACAAAGTAAAACAACAAGGACAAACCCTGTATTTTCACTCGGACAGCACAAATAATTCCGTTTCCGAAAAATACCGTTCTTTTCTTTCAAAAAAATTAGCATTTTTCGTTTCCCGGAAAGGAAAAATTACGGCACTTTACACGCTTGATACCTTGTTTCCCGATTCATCGGATATCAAAACAAAACAATTATTTTCGCAAGCCGTAAATCAAAAACTTTCCGAAATTTTACCTCTGCAAATTCATTTTCCGGAAAAACCGGTCAAATTAAACGAAAGCTGGACAAGTAATGACACCGATACCTCCGATATTTTTCTGTTATACGATAAACAATACACACTCGATTCATTAAATAATTCGGCTTATTTTATTTCGGAAAAAGCAAAAATCAAATCTGACAAAAACAATTTTATTTCAATGAACCGAGTTTATATAACTTATGATGTTACCGGAAAAAGTTCCTCTGTTTTTCAAATCGACAAAAAAACCGGCATTATTACAAAAGGATTGACAAAACAAAAAATGTCGGGAAAAGTTGAAATGCATTATACAAAAAACGGAGATCCGGCATTTACATGGCTTATTAATCTTACAAATAGAATTAAACTGAATTCTGAAAAAACCCGTAAACCGTGAACAATGAACAAATTTAATCTTCAAGACATTTTCTTTTTCCTGATTCTGATTGTTATAACTATTGCTTTTTATAACATTCTGAAACCTTTTATAGGAGATGCGTTTTTAGCTCTTATTCTGGTCATTCTGTTTAAACGACCGTTTCGTTGGTTCAAAAAAAAATTTAAAAACAACAGAAGAAAAGCTGCCGGTGTTACAACCGTTTTGATTGTTATTGTTATCGTTATCCCGCTTATGTTTATCGGATTGGTTATTGCAAACGAAGCCGGCGATAATTACACAAAAATTAAAGAACAATGGCCTGATATTAAAAAAGAACTGACCGAAAAAAAACTGAAAGCTCACTTTAAAGATATTCCTTATGTTAATAAATATGTTGAAAAAATAAAAATCGAAAATATTGAAAAAAAAGTTGACGATTTCGTCGGAACAGCAACCGAATGGGCTGTTTCTTTGTTACAAAGCACATTTGCCGGCTTAACGTACATGCTTATTCACACATTTTTTGTAATCTTTTTGTTGTTTTTTATGCTTGCCGACGGCGATAAGCTGCTCAAAAAGCTTCAATATCTTATTCCGATGAAAGATTCCGATGAAAAAACACTTATGGATAATATCGAAAAAGTTACCGACGGTATTGTTATAAATTCTTTTTTGCTCGGAGCAATTGAAGGAACTTACGGCGGATTGTTGTTTGCCGCAGCGGGTGTCCCCTCGCCTGTTTTTTGGGGTATTATTATGACTTTCCTTTCCATTATTCCCATTGTAGGAACAAACAGCATAATGGTTCCGGCTTGGATAATTTACTTTCTTATAGGCGATTACACAACGGGCTTAATTTTAATGATTGCCGGAACAGGTGCCGTATTGGTAAACCAAAACCTTATTCGTCCGCGTTTAGATGCAGACAAAAGCGGTATGCACACGGCAATGGCATTAATTGCAAGTTTGGGCGGTTTGCTGTGGCTCGGAATTATCGGGTTTTTAGCCGGTCCGTTGTTAACGGCGCTTTTTATTGTTATGTGGGATCTTTACGGAAAAAAATATAACAAAGAACTTATTATTTTAAACAAAGGGGATGATGAATCGGATTAAGATAAAAAACTAAATCGTTTTTTGCCGCCGATTAACCGGCTTCAGTAATTCTTCAATACAAATCGGCTTAAAGCAAAATGCCGAAACCTCTTTTTTATAGGTAATATAAGCATCTCCGATTTTTTTTACGGCTTCTTTTTCTTCAAACAAAAAAATCATTATCAACATTATAAAAATTCCCGAAAACAAAAACAAATCCACATAAATTCCTCCAAAAACTCGAAAATAAAAATAAACCAAACAATTTATCGAAGATATATTTTTTTAGGGACTTTCAGGAAATAGAGAATCTTTAATTTGAACAAGAATTTTGCAAAC
>CAZCPV010000083.1:7044-11183 GCA_964500765.1 uncultured Draconibacterium sp. | reverse complement strand
AACCGTAAACGACTATTTGGCAAAAAGAGATGCCGAATGGATGGGTACTTTATACGAATTTCACGGCTTACGTGTCGATTGTATCGACAAACACGAACCCAATTCAGAAGCCAGAAGAAACGCTTACCGTGCAGACGTAACATTCGGTACAAATAACGAATTCGGTTTCGACTATTTGAGAGACAATATGGCATTAAGCCCCGACGACCTTGTTCAAAGAAGACACAACTACGCCATTGTCGATGAAGTTGACTCCGTTTTAATAGACGATGCCAGAACACCTTTAATTATTTCCGGTGCCGTTCAAAACAGAGGTCAATCACAAGACGAAGAACTTTTTAAAGAATTGAGACCCAAAGTTGTACAATTATACAGCAATCAAAAAAAATTAGTTACAAAACTTCTGTCGGATGCTAAAAAAATGATTAATTCCGATAATAAAAAAGAACAAGAACAAGGGGCAATATTTTTATTAAGGGCACATAAAGGGCTTCCTAAAAATTCGGCACTCATAAAATTTCTCAGTGAAGAAGGAATGAGAACATTATTACATAAAACAGAGAATATTTATCTCGCCGAAAATGCCAAAAGAATGCCTGAAATTACCGATGATCTTTTCTTTATCATCGACGAAAAAAATAATTCAATTGAATTAACGGATAAAGGAATTGATTTGATTTCAACCGAAGTTGAAGAAAAAGATTTTTATGTTTTGCCGGATATAGGTTCCGAAATTGCCGATTTAGAAGATTCCGATTTGTCGGAAAAAGAAAAATTAAAAGCAAAAGACGATTTATTAGCCGATTATTCAACAAAAACAGTTCGTGTACATGCTATGAATCAATTACTTAAAGCATACGCCATGTTTGAAAAAGATGTTGAATATGTTGTTATCGACAATCAGGTAAAAATTGTTGACGAACAAACCGGTCGTATTATGGAAGGTCGCCGTTATTCCGACGGCTTGCATCAAGCTATTGAATCTAAAGAAAACGTAAAAGTCGAAGCATCTACGCAAACTTATGCAACCGTAACTCTGCAAAATTATTTCCGAATGTACCACAAACTTGCAGGAATGACCGGTACAGCCGAAACCGAAGCAAAAGAATTTTGGGATATTTATGAATTAGATGTTACCGTTATACCGACCAACTTACCGATTATAAGAGACGACAGACACGATAAAGTTTTTAAAACAAAACGAGAAAAATACAATGCCGTAATTTATGAAATTAATGACTTGGTAAAAGCAGGTCGTCCCGTGTTGGTAGGGACAACTTCCGTTGAAATTTCCGAACTGTTAAGTAAAATGCTCAAAATAAGAAAAATAGAGCATAACGTATTAAATGCAAAACTCCATAAACGAGAAGCCGACATTGTTGCACAAGCCGGGAAAAAAGCCGTTGTTACCATTGCAACCAATATGGCAGGTCGGGGAACGGATATTAAATTAGATGAAGAAGTTAAAAAAGCCGGAGGTCTTGCAATTGTCGGAACAGAAAGACACGACTCAAGACGCGTTGACAGACAGCTTAGAGGACGAGCAGGACGACAAGGAGACCCGGGTTCTTCACAATTTTTTGTATCGCTCGAAGACGACTTAATGCGAATGTTCGGCTCCGACAGAATTTCAAAATTAATGGACAGAATGGGACTGAAAGACGGAGAAGTTATTCAACACCCCATGATTTCTAAATCCATCGAGCGTGCCCAAAAGAAAGTAGAAGAAAACAATTTCGGAATTCGTAAACGACTTATTGAATATGATGACGTTATGAATTCGCAACGTGAAGTTGTGTATAAATTAAGACGACATGCTTTGTACGGCGAACGGCTCGGTGCCGATTTGGCTAATATGATTTACGACACCTGCAGCAGTGTCGTTCACAGCCACTACGGATTTGATTATGAAGACTTTAAAATGGACTTATTTCGAACATTGGCGGTTGAAAGTCCTGTTGACGAAGAAAGTTTCAGAGAATTAAAACCCGATATTTTAACCGATAAAATTTTTAAACTTGTAATTGAAGATTACAAAAGACGTAAAGAAGGAATTATCGAACAAGCATTTCCCGTAATTAAGAATGTTTTTGAAACCATGTCGGGACAATACAAAAATATTGATGTCCCGATTACCGACGGTATAAATGTTTACCACATTATCGTAAACCTTGAAAAAGCATACAATTCTAAAGGAAAAGAAGTTGCCGTTGAATTTGAAAAACAAATTGTTCTTTCAACCATTGATACTTCTTGGAAAGAACACCTCCGAGAAATGGACGATTTGAAACAGTCGGTTCAAAATGCATCGTATGAGCAAAAAGACCCGCTCTTAATTTACAAATTTGAATCGTATGAATTGTTCAAAAATATGCTTGACAATAATAACAGAACAGTGGTAAATGCTTTATTAAAAGCTAAACTATTTACACAAGATCCCGGAAATATTCAACAAGGAAGAGTTCAAAAACTCGATTTAAGCAAATACGATACCGAAAAAGAAGAGTACGACAGACAAGCATCGGGACAGGCACAGGGCGGAAATACGGCAAAAAAAATTCAACCCGTACGAGTAGAGAAAAAAATAGGAAGAAACGATATTGTAAAAGTAAAATATAAAGACGGCAAAGTTGTTGAAGGTAAGTACAAAAAACTTCTTATTGACATTGAAAACGGAGAAGCCGTATTAATAGAATAAAAATTAATATGAAAAAATTTACAAATACGATATTACTTATTTTTGCCCTTATAGGAATAATCCTGTCATTTATTTTTGCAAAAAACTACTACTCCTCAGTCATAAAATACAATGCCCTGAGGGACAGTACTTATTCGGTATATGCCCTGCCGGTTCCCGACAGCATAACATTTGCCGGAGAAAAAGTTCCCACAGAAAATTTTGACGTAAAAGAAGCACTCGACAAAGAACTTCATAAAATTACCTATTGGCATTCCGAAACATTTTTATATTTAAAAAGAGCCCATCGCTATTTTCCGGAAATTGAGAAAATTCTTAAAAAAAACGGAATTCCCGACGATTTTAAATACCTTGCTGTTACCGAAAGCGGATTAACAAACACGGTTTCTCCGGCAGGTGCCGCCGGATTTTGGCAAATAATGAAAAAAACAGGAAAAAGCTACGGACTTGAAATAAACAACGAAGTTGATGAGCGTTATCATTTTGAAAAGTCTGCCGAAACAGCATGTAAATACCTAAAAGATGCTTATCGAAAATATCATAATTGGGCTTTGGTAGCCGCATCCTACAATGTAGGTCGGGGAAATTTGGACAAACAATTGAAAAGACAACACGCTTCCTCCTATTATGACTTACTGCTGAATCCCGAAACAGCCCGGTATGTTTACCGAATGATAGCATTTAAAATTATTATGGAAAACCCTCAAAATTACGGTTTTAAATTCAGAAAGAAAGATTTGTACCCACCGATACCTTATAAAAAAATTTCAATAGACACAGCCGTAACAGACTTTGCCGCTTTTGCCGAAAATTATAATACAAATTACAAGATTTTAAAATTTTTGAACCCTTGGCTGCGAGACAGCTTTTTAACAAACAAATATAAAAAAAACTATATCCTTAAAATCCCCGAAGAAGGCAGCAGAACAAGAAATTATGTAAAAAGCATTCAAAATTCGGACAGCATTATCAATACAATTGAGTTTTAAATTCAAATAATGGCAAAACACAAAGCAGCATTTGTAAATATTATCGGTAATCCGAATGTCGGAAAATCAACTTTAATGAACGAGTTTGTCGGCGAAAAACTTTCAATTATTACGTCAAAATCGCAAACCACGAGACATAATATAAAAGGTATCGTAAACGGCGAAAATTTTCAACTGGTTTTTTCCGATACACCCGGTGTTTTAAAACCGCATTATAAATTACAACAATCGATGTTGAAATTTTCCGAATCGGCTTTAACCGATGCCGATATTATTATTTATGTTACCGATGTATATGAAAAAGAAGAAAAAAATATTGATTTTTTGCAAAAAGTAAAAAAATTAAATATTCCCATATTGCTTATTATCAACAAAATAGATTTGTCATCGCAAGATAAAGTAGTTGAACTTGTTGAGAAATGGAAAAAAACAATGCCGAAAGCAGAGATATT
>CAZCPV010000083.1:0-6944 GCA_964500765.1 uncultured Draconibacterium sp. | reverse complement strand
AAAGCAATAAAATATATCGGCATTGATGCCCGAAAAGATATTGAAGCATTCTTTGAAAAAAAGGTTTTTCTGGAACTTCGCGTAAAAGTTGCCGACGATTGGCGTTCTGATGAAAACAAATTGAAACGCTTCGGATATTGACAAAATTATTTTTGAAAAACAAAAACCGACGAATTTATTCGCCGGTTTTTATTATTATATCAAATTTAAATTACACTAAACCTTGAGCAAGCATAGCATCGGCAACTTTTACAAATCCGCCGATATTTGCACCGTTAACATAATTTACATAATCACCTTCTTTTCCGTATTTTACGCAAGTTGAGTGAATATCTTTCATAATTTGATGTAATTTAGCATCAACTTCTTCGCGTGTCCAACTGTATCTCATTGAATTTTGAGACATTTCCAAACCGGAAACAGCAACACCGCGTGCATTGGCAGCTTTACCCGGAGCAAAAAGAATTTTATTATTAATAAATACTTCAACAGCTTCCGGTTCCGAAGGCATATTAGCTCCTTCGGCAACAGCTTTACAACCGTTTTTAACTAAGGTTTCAGCTTCAGCTTTATTAATTTCATTTTGTGTTGCACAAGGAAGAGCAACATCACATTTTACGCCCCAAGGTCTTTGACCTTCATGGTATTCACAACCGTATTTATCAGCATATTCTTTGATTCTGCCTCTTTTTACGTTTTTAAGTTCAAGGACAAATGCTAATTTTTCTTCATCAATTCCGTCTTTATCGTAAATATAACCTTTAGAATCAGATAAAGTAACAACTTTTGCTCCGAGTTGAATACATTTTTCGGTCGCATATTGTGCAACATTACCGGAACCTGAAATAACAACTGTTTTTCCTTTAAAATCATCGCCTTTTGTTGCGAGCATTTCTTTTGCAAAATACACGGTACCGTAGCCGGTTGCTTCAGGTCTGATTAAACTTCCGCCCCATTCTAAACCTTTTCCGGTAAGAACACCGGTAAATTCATTACGCAAACGTTTGTATTGTCCGTACATAAAACCGATTTCTCTTCCGCCTACACCGATATCGCCCGCAGGAACATCCGTATTCGGCCCGATATGACGTTGTAATTCAGTCATAAAACTTTGACAAAAACGCATAACTTCCATATCCGATTTTCCTTTAGGGTCAAAGTTTGAGCCGCCTTTACCGCCGCCCATCGGAAGGGTTGTTAAACTGTTTTTAAATACTTGTTCAAAAGCAAGAAATTTCAATAAACCGAGATATACAGTCGGATGTAAACGAAGACCGCCTTTATAAGGTCCTATCGCACTGTTCATTTCCACTCTGTATCCTTTGTTAATTTGTATTTCTCCGTTGTCATCCATCCACGGTACGCGGAACATAATAACCCGTTCGGGTTCAACCATTCGTTCAAGAATTTTTGCTTCTTTGTACTTGGGATTTTCGTCAATGAAAGGCATCAGTGATTCTACAACTTCCATTACGGCTTGATGAAATTCTTTTTCGCCGGGATTTTTGGCGATAACGTCATCCATAAATGCTTTTACTTTTGTATCCATGTTTATTTATATTTTGGATTAAAATTATTAATTAATTGCAGACAAATTTAATATATAATATTTGATTTTTAAAACTTTTATTAAACATATATTTATGATTAAAATCATTGTGCCGATTAATAAAAAAATTAAACGATTTTTCGAAATATAAAAAATAAAAATTTCATATAGTTAATTTAACAAATAAAAAAACGACCTACCTTTAATAAAAGATAAGTCGCTGACAATCAACCTGTCGGGATGGTGAGATTCGAACTCACGGCCTCTGCGTCCCGAACGCAGCGCGCTAACCGGACTGCGCCACACCCCGAATGGGAATGCAAAATTATTAAATTTATTTAAAAACAATAATATTTTTTATTTTTTTGCATTTTACCAATAAAAATACATTTCTCTCGTTTTAATTTTGACATAAAAATATGTATTAATGAAATCTTTTTTAAGAATAAGTACTGCTTTTATTATTATTCTTGCAATTTTAAGTTCCTGCAATAAAAACAAATATTATAAAGACGGAAATATTACACTTAAATTTTCAACCGATACCTTACTGTTTGATACAATATTCAGCGGAATCGGTTCGGCAACACGATATTTTAAAGTTAAAAATCCGTATAATTTACCGGTTAATATTTCCGAAATCAGTTTAGAAAAAGGGAACAATTCAAAATTCAGACTAAATATAAACGGAACACCCGGAAACTCAATAACCGATATTGTAATTGACGCAAAAGACAGTATCTATATTTTTGCCGACGTAACTATAAATACCGATAACGATGACATTCTGGAAACAGACAAAATTATTTTTAAAACCGATAATAACGAACAATACGTAAACCTTACGGCTTTCGGACAAGATGTTCATTTTTTTAACGATTCGGTTATTCAAACACAAACCTGGACAAACGACAAACCGTATCTTATATATAATTCAGTGGCATTAGACGAGAATCAACATTTAACAATTGAAGCCGGTACGCATATTTATTCTCACCGAAATTCACGTATTATGATTTTGGGAACCCTAACCGTTAACGGGACTTATGAAAATCCGGTTATTTTTGAAGCAGACAGATTAAACGGACATTCTTCAATTTTTGATGATATTTTTGACAATGACACAACGGATAATTATTATGATGTTGCCGGACAATGGAGCGGAATATGGCTTACAAAATTAAGTTCGAATAATGAAATTAATTATGCCGTAATTAAAAATGCCGATATAGGAATACAGGTTGATTCCGTTCAAAATTCAAATCCGCAACTTTCAATCCGTAATTCAATAATAGAACATCACTCCTATGCAGGAATTTTGGCCCAAGTCAGTAATATTTTTGCAACAAACTGTTTAATAAGTGATTGCGGGTATTATAATATTGCTCTTACACGCGGCGGAAACTACAATTTCTACCATTGTACAATTGATAATCATTGGAAAGGAATAAGAAATTCTCCCGCTGTTTTAATTAATAATTATTACCGATATAACGGCACGGTTTTTCTTTATAATTTAGAAAATGCCTATTTCGGAAATTGTATTATTTGGGGAAATAAAGAAACCGAAACCATAGCCGACGGATTTACCGAACAAGGTGCCGCATTTAATTATATGTTTGAAAATTGTATCCTTAAAATAGACCCCAAAAGCAATATCAATACAAACGACCCTGCACATTATAAAAATATTCTCCTAAATTCATACCCGGTTTTTAAAGATTATATTGAATACAATTTTATGCTTAAAGAAGATTCTCCGGCAAAAGACAGAGGAAATATTCAAATTACAAATCAATATCCCGCACTGCTTAATAACGATTTAAACAACATAAGCAGAATTAATGATACAGCACCCGATTTAGGTTGTTACGAATATCAATAAATTTTAAATATCTCACTTTTTAAATACCTTTGTCGAAAATAAATATTATTTCAAATGGCAAGACGAAAAAGAGAACGCTATCCTCTTTATGAAAATGTTGAGATTATTGATTTGGCAATTGAAGGAAAAGCCGTAGGGAAAGTAAAAAATACAAATCCGGAACAAGGCGACTTAACAATTTTTGTATCGAAAACCGTTCCCGGCGATATTGTTGATGTACAAATTAACAAAAAAAAGAAAAACTATAAAGAGGGCTATCCCGTAAAATTTCATAAATATTCCGAAAAAAGAATTGAACCGCCGTGCAAACATTTCGGTATATGCGGCGGATGTACACGCCAACAATTAAGCTACGACGAACAACTGAAATACAAACAAAAACAAGTTACGGAAACACTTACGCGTATTGCAAAAGTCGAATTACCCGAAATCAACAATATTTTAGCAGCACCCGAAACAACTTATTACCGAAATAAATTAGAATATTCTTTTTCAAATTCTCGTTGGTTAACACACGACGAAATAAATACCGAACACGAAATAACCGATTATAAAGGTCTCGGCTTTCACATACCCGGACGATACGATAAAATTTTGGATATTGAAGAATGCTTATTACAAAAAACACCTTCAAACGAGATTCGCCTTTTTATAAAAAATTTTGCCGTAAAAAATAAGTACGATTTTTTTAACCTTTACAAAAAAGAGGGCTTTCTCAGAAATCTGATAATCAGAACTTCCGAAACAAACGAGATAATGATTATTTTGTCTGTTTTTGAAAATAATAAATCAAAAATAACCGAATTATTAGATGCCGTTTCCGAAAAATTCCCGGGAATAACTTCCGTAAATTATGTTATAAACAATAAATTAAATGACAGCATTACCGATTTAGAAGTAATTAATTATAAAGGAAAAGACCATATTCTCGAACAAATGGATGATATAAAGTTCATTGTCGGGCCCAAATCATTTTACCAAACCAATTCAAAACAAGCAAAAAATCTCTACCGAATTGTTTCGGATTTTGCCGACTTTAAAGAAAATGAAATTGTATATGATTTATACACCGGAACCGGAACCATTGCAAACTTTATTGCAAAAAACGTAAAAAAAGTCATAGGTATTGAGTATGTTCCCGAAGCTGTTGAAGATGCAAAAAAAAATTCGGATATTAATAACATAAAAAATACACAGTTTTTCGCCGGAGATATGAAAAATATTTTAACCGATGAATTTATAGAATTATACGGAAAACCCAATATTATTATTATCGACCCGCCCAGAGCAGGAATGCATAAAAACGTGATTAAGAGTATCATAAACTCTAAACCTGATAAAATTATTTACGTAAGTTGTAATGTTGCGACACAGGCAAGAGACATTCAATTCTTAGATTTAAACTATAAAATTGAAAAAATTCAACCGGTTGATATGTTCCCGCATACACACCATATCGAAAATGTTATTTTATTGAAAAAAAGATAATTTTACAACTAAAAATCAAATTATTAACAAAAAAATTTTCTAAATTGCTTAATATGTAATATTTTTACCGGAAAGATTATTTACTATGACAACAAATACGATTTATCAATTCTTCCGATTACTCGAAAAAGATACCATAAGTTTCACATACAGAGGCAGTTTCAGTAATAATGTTTTAACAATGGCAACGCAATTGTTTAAAGACAATATAGAAGAAAAACATGAAAAACTCAGGAACAAGCTGTCTTTTTTAATGATTGAGAGTTTTCAGAACATTTCGAGATATGCCGATACCGGTGAAGAAATGAACTTGGATCAAAATTCCGAATTTTTTATGACTCGAAATATCGGTGATACATTTTATGTTATTTCTGCAAATCTTATTGATAACGATAAAATTCCCATGGTAAGGGAAAAATTGGAACGAGTAAATACGCTGGATAAATCTGAATTGAATAAACTTTATCGTGAAGTTTTAACAAACAAACAAATAAACGAAAAAGGCGGTGCCGGTTTGGGTTTCATTGAAATGGTGCGAAAAACAAAAGGTAAACTTCCTTTTGATTTTGTAACAATTGATGACAAACAATCCATGTTTTTTATGCAAATTGAGTTACGAAATCCTAAATTTGATGACGGACTTCCTTCAATTGCTTTATCCGATGCAAAACAAATTCAGGCATTGGTTGCACAAGAAAATATTTTAATGATGCATAAAGGCGATTATTCCGAAGATGCCGTCGGTCCTATGCTGAGAATGGTTGAAGAAAACATGCAAAATGTATCTTTGAAAATTCACAAAAAAATATTCCATTTTTTAGTGGAAATACTCCAAAATATCAGTAAACATGCTTATGCTCTTAACGGAAAACACGAAGGTATTTTTCAAATAGGATATGATAATAACAACTTTCATATCGGAACGGGAAATTTTATTCTAAACTCCGAAATAAAAAATCTGAAAGAACAATTAGATATGGTTAACAGTAAAACCGTTGATGAGCTTAACGGGTTATACCGAAAATATCTTCGAGAAGGAAAAACAACTAAATCAGGAAGTGCCGGTTTGGGATTAATTGATTTAGCCCGAGAAACAAAAGATAAAATAAATTACGACTTTAAAAAAATAAACGATACCTACTCTTTCTATTCTTTAACAGTTAAATTTTAATTATGCACGAGCCGATAAACTTAGAAAAAACAAAAAACAGTCCCGAAATTATTTTAAACAAAGACGAATCAATATTTAAAATTGCGGGGCGTTCAATTGTTGAAGACCCGAAGGAATTTTATTCGCCGATTTATAATTGGCTTGAAGAATACGTTAAAAAACCTTTAAAAGAAACCGATTTCATATTTGATTTGGAATATTTCAATTCATCGTCTGCAAGACAAATTATGGAGTTGATTATGTTACTTGAAAAAATTCCGGAAACAGGCAATAAAGTTAAAGTTTCATGGTTATATGAAGAAGGTGATGAAATGTCTAAAGAACGCGGTGATGAAATTAAATTAGTTTCAAAATTAGACTTTGAAATCAGAGAATACCCCGCAGAAGAAGATGAATTCTAATAAATTCTGTTTTTCTTATGAACCCGGAACCGATTATTATCGAACCGGCTGCAAAAAGTCCGGAAGTAATATTTGATAAAGAAAATAATATTTTTCAAATAAGAGGACGTTCTATATTAGAAAATGCAAATGAATTTTACGAACCTATAGAAAAATGGTTAATTGAATATTTTAAAAATCCCAACCCTCATACTAAATTAGTTCTTAACTTCGATTATTTAAATTCATCTTCATTAATTCAGATTTCCCGAATAATTAATATATTGGAAAAAAATTATCATAAAGGTGTTGACGTTCTTCCGGTATGGCAATACGAAGACGGGGATGAGTTGATAGAAAATACGGGAATTGAATTAAATCTTATATCAGACCTCCCTTTTGCAACAGAAGTTTTTGAACCGGAAGAATTTGAAAAATTTGATTTTGATTTTTAATAATTCTTAAATCCGC
>CAZCPV010000082.1:0-11485 GCA_964500765.1 uncultured Draconibacterium sp. | reverse complement strand
TTTTTACGCGATACAATTCTTTGCTCAAATGTGCAATTCGTTCATCGGGATATATCTTTTTCAGAATATAAACAAATTTCTCATCGTCGAGAATTTCAAGAAGTTTATCATGTATTTCGTTATCTCCGTACGAACGTATATTTTCAAAATCAAAATTTTCCATGGTATTTTTTTAAAAAAGTATTTTAAAGAGCAGAATCTTTTTTTGTGTGTTTTTATTTTTACTTTTTGCGACAAACTGTTTTCTTATGCAAAAGTGGTAATTTTTTTAAAACTTTGTCAGTTAAAATTCCTTGTTCGGTATTCGAAATTATTTTGTATCGGTACAAAAATAACAAAAATAAGCATATTGTACGATACCCTGCGGGTTTTGAAAACCCGCAGGGTGTTTTTGCTTCGCAAAAATATTACACGGTTACGGAACAAAAATCGCAAATTTTATGTTGCGTTTTTTTAAACGCCGGATATATAATACTTCTGTTCAGCTAATGTTCGCAATTATGTTCATGGTCTTCGGCATCGTGATTACACATATTTGCCGTTGTTTTTAAATTTCCAGACAAAAAATCACTTATAACTTTTCCGGGTTCTTCCGCAGGTGCACCGGTAAACACATTAATATTATTGTTATTAAGAATTTCGATTGCTTTGGGGCCTATTCCTCCGGTTATTAAATCGGTTACTTTATTTTCAGCCAACCAGTTGGGTATAACACCGAATTCGTGCGGCGGAGGCATTTCCATTTGTTCTTTTACGATTTTATTATTTTCGGCATGATAAAAAAAGAAATAAGGTGCATGACCGAAATGTGCCGATAATTTTCCTTCCGCTACGGGAATTGCTATTTTTTTCATATTTTTTGAATTTTATTTTATGAGAAATCGGCTTATACCGACTTATTTTTTATTTTAGTTAAAAACAGTTGCATACCTTTTCGTTTTTCCGTATCCAATGTATAACTTATGCTTCGGGTTAAATAATTTTGTATGTCTATTTCGGAATTTTTACCGTTATTTTTATAATTCTCGACAACTTTATCAATATTTTCCAAACCGAATTTTAATGCACTGTCGAAATTGCGAATAAAATCGTCATTAATTTTTTTATTTGAAACCCAAGCCGCAAAAACAAACGGATATGATGCAAATTTCAGCCAAATTTCCGACAAATCGTAAGCAAATTCAAATTTATTTTTATATTTAAAAACACGATCGCCGATTATTAATGCCGCCGAATTATTATCAACATTTTCTTCGTATCCGGCTTTTGCATTTATAAATTCGGGCTTTATTTTGAAATATTCTTTAACAAGCAGCTTTGTCAGCTGCACAGATGTTCTTGATTGATAGTCTAATACAATTTTTTCGACCGTTTCAATCGGGCGGTTACTCAAAAGCAAAACCGTATCTACTTTTCCGACGGCACCGATACAATATTTTGATATAATATACGGATTTTTCAGTTTATTTATTTCGGCAACCGGAATTAAACCGATATCAACCTCATTATTAATTAATTTATCGGCACAAACAGAAGGTATATCTTTCTGCAAATCAATTTGTTCCTTTATCTTTCCGAAATTTTCCAAACCGTAAATAAACGGAAGCGTATTAAGATAGGAAACTGCGGATATTTTAATTTTTCGGTTCAATTTTTTAAATTTCTGTGTTAAACAACTTATCGGTTTCGGCATCTTCGATTTTTTTCAGTTCAACCATCGAAGCCGTTCCGGCAATAACGGAAATTACGGCAACAAAAGCCGACAATGCAACACCTACATACGGAATAAACAAAACCAATGCAAATAAAGACCCGTTAACAACAGCAACCCATTTGTATTTTCTCATAAAAGACACACTTTCTTTAATGTTGCGTTTATACCTTTCGTTAGAATAATCCATATAGGAAAATCCGTAGAAATAAGAACTTATAAAAAACATAAAAATTACGCCTGCCCAACTTACGAAAGATAAAATTAATCCGACAATAAACACCGAAATCATTACACCGGTTTCGAACAACACATTTCTTAAAGCAATGCCCGTACCGCGAAAAATATCTTTTACAAATTGCTTTAATTCAAAGGGATAGTCGATTTTATGACCGGCAAGAACGGTTTCGGTTTTTTCGGAAATAACGGAAAAAAGCGGAGACAAAATTATAATAATGATATAACCGCCGAGATAAGCAAAGCTGATAAAAAAAAGGACATAAATAAGTGCCGTAATAAGACCAGAAAGGGCTCCTTTTAAAAATTCGGAACCAAAGAAATGTGTGCTATCAAGATTTATCCAATCGATAAAAGCATGTCTTGCCGTAACGGTTAAATCCGTAATTTGGCTCATTCCCACCCAAAAAATCAGAATGTTCAGCAATAAAGGGAACAGCATATATTTCATAAAACCTTTTGAAAACAAAAGTTCCAATGCTTTAAAATATCCTTTGAACCCTACGGATAATTGCTTTCCGAAATTCATCTTTTTTTTATTTTGTTTTAAATCTTACCGGATTTTTTACTTTTTGTTTTAACAAAGCAATTTCCAACACTTCGGAAACGGTTTTAACAAAATGAAATTTTAATCCTTTCAAATACAAATCATTTATTTCTTCAATGTCTTTTTCGTTTTCTTTCGAAAGAATAATTTCTTTAATACCGGCACGCTTTGCCGCCAATATTTTTTCCTTTATTCCGCCTACGGGCAACACTTTTCCTCTTAAAGTCATTTCGCCGGTCATGGCTAATCTGTTTTTCACTTTTCGTTGTGTAAGCACCGAAGCCATTGACGTTACCATAGTTACACCGGCAGAAGGGCCGTCTTTCGGAACGGCACCTTCCGGAACGTGAATATGCAAATTGTATTTTTTAAATATTTTTTCGTTTATTTTAAGCTCTTCGGTATGGGCTTTTATATATTCAAAAGCGATTACGGCGGACTCTTTCATTACTTGCCCTAAGTTTCCGGTCAAATTTAATTGCCCGTTTCCGCTGCTTACGCTCGATTCGATAAATAAAATTTTTCCGCCGACCTGTGTCCAAGCCAAGCCGGTAACTACGCCTGCAAATTCGTTGCCTTCGTATTTGCCTTTAAGGTATTTCGGTGCACCGAGATATTCTGCAACATCAACTGCATTTAAAGATTTTTTGTAATCTTCTTCCATGGCAATTTTTTTGGCAACTTTACGAATTATTTCAGCAATTTTCTTTTCCAAATTACGAACACCCGATTCACTTGTATATGAGGTAATTATCTTTTCTACTGCCTCTTTTGTAAAGCTCAATTGTGTCGGTTTTAAACCGTGTTCTTTTAGTTGCCTCGGAATTAAATGCCGTTTTGCAATTTCAATTTTTTCTTCTACGATATAGCCGGAAACATCAATCAATTCCATGCGGTCGCGCAAAGCGGAATTTATTGTATTTAACGAATTTGCCGTTGCGATAAACAATATTTTCGACAAATCGAATTCAAGTTCCAAATAATTATCGTAGAACGTATTATTTTGCTCGGGGTCAAGTACTTCCAGCAATGCGGAAGAAGGGTCTCCTCTGAAATCGTTTCCTATTTTATCAATTTCGTCAAGAATAAAAACCGGATTTGACGATTTTACTTTTTTAAGATTTTGTATAATTCTGCCCGGCATGGCACCGATATAAGTTTTACGGTGTCCGCGAATTTCGGCTTCGTCGTGCAAGCCGCCGAGTGACATTCTTGCATATTTTCGTTCCAAAGCACGAGCAACGGATTTTCCGAGCGAAGTCTTCCCTACTCCGGGCGGTCCGTAAAGGCACAAAATAGGTGCTTTCAAATCGCCTTTTAATTTTAAAACGGCAAGATGTTCCAAAATTCTGTTTTTTACATTATCCAAGCCGTAGTGGTCTTCATCCAATATTTTTTTTGCCCGTTTCAAATCAAAATTATCTTCCGTATATTCGTTCCAAGGCAAATCAACAAGTGTTTGAGCATAAGTGAGTTGATAAGAATAATCGGGCGACATCGGGTTGATTTGTTTCAAGCGATTAATTTGCTTTTTAAACGCTTCTTTTGTTTCGTCATTCCACTTTTTGCTTTTTGCTTTTTTTTCGAGTTCTTCAATTTCCAATTTCGGCGATTCCAGTCCCAACTCGTCTTGTATAGCTTTCATTTGTTGGTGCAAAAAATATTCTTTTTGCTGCTGACTCATTTCCGATTTTGCCTTATTTTGGATATTGTCTTTCAGTTCCAATTTCTGAACTTCTTCCGAAAGGTATTTAAGCAATAAACCGGCTCTGTCCGATAAATTATTTTTTTCAAGCAATTTTTGCTTTTCTTTTGCATTGATATCGGTATTTGAAGATACGAAATTGATTAAAAATTCCGGAGTATCAATATTATTTACGGCAAAAGCCGCCTCTTTCGGGATGTTTGAAGAAAGGTGTATAATCTTAACGGAAAGCTCTTTAACAGAAATTATTTTAGCGTCAAATTCAGCTTTATTTTTCACCTTGTCGGATGTTCGAATAATTTTATAGTGTACTTTTAAGTTTGTTTTATTCGGTATTTCTTTTGTTATTTTAAAGCGTACCAAACCTTGGAGAACGGCAGTTTTTTCGCCGTCGGGCATATCAAATAATTTTACGACGCGTGCCAGTGTTCCTACTTTATAAATATCCTTAAATTTCGGGTCTTCGATTTTTTCGTCCTTTTGACTGACAATACCGATAAGCATTCCTTTTTTATACGCCTCCTTTATCAATTTTAAGGATTTTTTTCTGCCTACGGCAATCGGAATTACAATTTGCGGAAACAGTACCGTATTTCTTAAGGTAAGAAGTTGCAATTCATCGGGCAAATCAAAATCATCGATTGACAAATTATCAATGCCCGCAGCAAGCGGTATCATTTCTCCGCCTTTTATGTCGTCTTTATTTCCGAAAATAACATCTTCAAACATATATCTTTTTCTTTTTAAATTTGTATGTTTAGAGGCAATGGTCGTGCCAATAAAAAAACAAGAAATTTCGTCAGTTAATTACTGACATTAATCAAAAATTTCGGCAATTAAAGTTTGTGAGCCCTTAACTTTATCGCCCGGTTTTACTTTTATTTCGGCATT
Organism: uncultured Draconibacterium sp.; assembly: GCA_964500765.1. Classification (GTDB taxonomy): domain Bacteria; phylum Bacteroidota; class Bacteroidia; order Bacteroidales; family JAADGE01; genus JAADGE01. The sequence goes on along the minus strand of CAZCPV010000082.1, from coordinate 6,394 downwards.
AAGCGGCAGAAACAAATCAACTCTTGAACCGAATTTTATAAATCCGCTTTCCTCTCCTTGTTCAACGCGGTCGTTTTCTCTTACATAAAAAACAATTCTTCGGGCAACCGTACCGGCAATTTGCCTGTATAAAATTTCTGTTCCTTTTTCATTTTTTATTACAACCGAAGTACGTTCGTTTTCTTCGGAAGATTTCGGATTTTTTGCCAGTAAATATTTGCCTTCGTGATAGCGGAAATAATTTACGAGTCCGCTTATCGGAAAAAAATTGATATGTACGTTCCATACCGACATAAAAATTGAAATTTGGATTCGTTCGTCTTTAAAATATTCTTTTTCAAAGGTTTTCTCAACAACAACCACTTTCCCGTCGGCGGGAGCAATAATTCCGGAAATATTTTTTGCCGGTTTTCTTTTCGGTTTTCTGAAAAAAAAGATAACCGTAAACAGCAAAAACAAAGATAATATCAAAGATGCGGCAATAATAAATTTGCAATCGCAAAAAAAAGTATAAACTGCTGCATTAAAGAAAGTTAAAACAGATGCAGCAATAATAATCGTATGTGTTCCTTCTCTGTGAATAGTCATATTCCGTATATTTAAACTTTTCCGTAAAGTTACAAAACTTAATGTTAAAACAATAAGAATTTTATCGTAAGAAAGAAGTCAGAAGTTGAAAGTTAAAAGTTGAAAGTTATAAAGTGAGAGGGTTTTTATGATTTTCTTACAGCGATTAAGACACGAAAAAATATTCAAGAATTTTTAAATAAAGAAAAATCATCGGTGCGGCAAAAAGTGTACTGTCAAAACGGTCGAGCAGTCCGCCGTGACCGGGCATAATGGTTCCGGAGTCTTTAATTCCGGCTCTTCGTTTCAGCCAAGATTCGACCAAGTCGCCGTAGGTTCCGAAAAGAACGGTAACAGCTGCAAAAATAAGCCATTGAGGCAATGTTAAACCCTTAAAGAACAGTGAAATAACATAAGCCGTAATAAAGGCAAAAACAGCACCGGCAACAGTTCCTTCCCATGTTTTATTGGGTGAAATACGTTCAAACAATTTTGTTTTCCCGAATTTTGTTCCGAATAAATAAGCACCGGTATCATTCAGCCAAATAATTGCAAATAATGCCGCCGGATATTCGTAGGTAAACAGCCCTTTATTAATACCCGGAAAAGCTATAAAATTAAGCGTTGACATAGGTATTACAACATAAACAATTCCAAAAACCGTAAATGCTATACTTAAAAAATGGTCTTCTCGGTCTTGATAAATTTCAAAAATAAACAGGAACAGAATAAGAAATATGGCAATAAAATAAGAAGACGGAGGTATGCTTCCGCGTGCAACAAAAAAAGTGAGTAAATAAACCGTAAGTCCTACAAATATACCGTAATATTTTTGAGGTTTATTTCCGGTTTTCTCAAATAAATGGTAAGACTCTGACAGCATTATCATTGTAACAAGCGTAAAAACAACGATATACAGATATTCGTTGATTAAAATACCGCCTAAAATAACAACAATAAATATTATTGCGGAAATTGCCCGAATTGTTAAATCTTTCTTCAAAATATTAAATTATAGGTCTGCAATTACTTTTTGAGCTTCTTCCGAGCGGTCTTTTTCGGTATATAATTCAATATCGCCGAGCAAAAAAGTAGTGTCCTTGTCATTTACAATTACGGAAGGGATTCCTGCTTCATCCAAAATACCTTTATGAAACATGGCTGCAGCAATATTTGAATAGGTTTTCAGAAGTGTCCATTCGGTTTCGTTTTTAATTATCTCTCTTGCTTTTTCAACATCATTTTTTTCGGAAAATAATTTAATTTTCCCTTTTTCTTTTTTTATAATTGCTTTTATTTTATGCGAAAAAAGTATTTCTTCCGCTTTTTCGGCAGACGATAAATTATCAAATTCTTTTACAACTTCAAAACCTTTCAGGTCGGCAATTATTTTATTTGCTCTTACATAGTCATCGTCTTTCACATAAATTACGACGGCTTCCAAATGATAATCGGAATCTTTTTTCTTAATAATTATGGTATTAATCAAATTTTCGGAAAGCAAATCAATAAAATATTTTGCCTGCCTTATTTTGCTTATTATCAACAAATTCCTCCAGTCGTCAAGTTTTTTTCCGTTTAAATAAGGTATTGCTTTTTCAACATCTTCATTTTTTACGTACAGTTCGTAATTATCAAGAATGTATTTATTGCTTTCTTTTCTTTTTAAAATGGTTTCAATACCGGCTTCTTTCAATATTTTTTGGAATAAAAGAATCGGTTTTAAATCGACATAAGAATTAATTTTTGTTAAACCGTCAAACTCGTCAATTAAAGCCCTTGCTTTTTTCTCGTTAAATTCTTCTACATACAAATCAATATTTCCGAGCAAAAACAAGCTGTCTTTTTCATCTAAAATAACTGCATTTATATTATTTTGAGCCAATATATTTTTTCTTAATTCGGCTTGGTGATACCTCTCAAACGATTGAATTTTAACCCAATTCTTCATAATTAAATAGTTTATAGTTTTTTTGAATCCGATGATTTATCTTTTTTCTCTTTTTCTTCCTCTTTTTTTCTTTCTTCTTCCCGGTGTTGCAAACGTTCTTTATTTTTTTGTCTTATTTTCTGAACTTCTTCTTCGTATTCATCGTTAAATTTTCGTTTTCCGAGAATATTTTCGGCATCTTCATAATAAATAACTTCTTTTTCCAAAAGCAATTCCGCCAATTTATTCATTCCTTCAATATTTTCTCTCAAAATATTTTTTGCTCTTTCATATTGCTCGTCAATCATTCTTTTAACTTCTTTGTCAATGAGTTCTCCGGTTTGTTCACTAAACGGTTTTTGAAATTGATACTCACCTCTTCCGCTAGAATCAAAGAAGCACAAATTTCCCAATTTATCGCTCATTCCGTAATAAGCAATCATTGAAAATGCTTGTTTTGTAACACGTTCCAAATCGTTTAAAGCACCGGTGGATATTTTTTTGAAAGTAATTTCTTCGGAAGCTCTTCCGCCGAGTGTTGCACACATTTCGTCCAATAATTGTTCTTTTGTGGTAATTTGCCGTTCATGCGGTTGATACCATGCGGCACCGAGTGCCTGTCCGCGAGGAACAATCGTTACTTTCACCAAAGGATGGGCATTTTCCAGCATCCAACTGACGGTTGCATGTCCGGCTTCGTGGTATGCAATGGTTTTTTTCTCTGTTTTGGTAATAATCTTACTTTTCTTTTCCAGTCCGCCGATTATCCTGTCAATAGCATCATGAAAATCCTGATGCGAAACTTCCGGTTTATTTTTTCTCGCTGCAATCAGTGCCGCTTCGTTACAAACATTGGCAATATCGGCTCCGGAGAAACCGGGTGTTTGCTTTGCAAGTTTTTGAATATCAACATCTTTACCTAACTTAAGCGGTTTGATATGTACTTTAAAAATATCTTCACGTTCGGTCAAATCCGGCAATTCAACATGTATTTGCCTGTCGAATCGTCCGGCACGCATTAATGCAGGGTCTAATATATCGGCTCTGTTTGTTGCGGCAATAATAATAACACCGGCATTGGTATCGAAACCGTCCATTTCGGTAAGAAGCTGATTCAAGGTATTTTCACGTTCATCATTACCTCCGATATTAGCCCCTCGGCTTCTTGCCCGCCCTATTGCATCAATTTCATCAATAAAAACAATGCAAGGGGATTTTTGTTTGGCTTGTGCGAATAAATCACGTACACGCGAAGCTCCCACGCCTACAAACATTTCGACAAAATCGGAACCCGATAATGAGAAAAACGGCACGTTTGCTTCACCGGCAACGGCTTTTGCCAACAGGGTTTTTCCCGTTCCGGGAGGGCCTACAAGTAAAGCACCTTTGGGAATTTTCCCGCCGAGTTTGGTATATTTATCCGGTCTTTTTAAGAAATCTACAATTTCCTGTACTTCAATTTTTGCCTCTTCCAATCCGGCAACATTACTGAAATTAACTTTAACTTTTGTTTTTTCGTTATCGAATAATTTTGCTTTGGAACGCCCCACATTAAAAATACCGCCGGCACCGCCGCCCATTCCGCTGCCCATTCTTCTGAATATAAAAATCCAAATTGCAAGAATAATAACCAGAGGCAGTAACCAACCCATTAATTCACCGAAAACATCCGTGCGTGTTTCATAATCAATAGGAACTCTGTTTGCTCGCGGCACATCTTTTTGAAGTTCTTCCATATTTTTTTCAAAAACCTCTATCGACCCGATATTAAAATAATAATCAGGCGTTTTTCCCGCCGCAATAATATTATCTTTTGATTTTAAATCACTGAATTCCGCATCTCCGCGCATTTGGTCTTTTATATAGACTTCCACTTTTTGGTGATTAACCACCACCACTTTTTCAACCGCATGTTTGGGCATAATTTTCGTTTCAAAACGAACTTGGGTGATTTTTACGGCTGTTTCTTGATTTGAAAAATAGTTTAACACAAAAAATCCTACGGCAACTGCAATAAATATAAATATTGTATTTTTATTTTTCCCGTTACCGCCGAACATATTATTATTCTCCAGCTGATTTCCTTTTTCGGGTCTCTTCTCCGGCATTTTTCTTCTGCTTTCGTTCTTATTTCTATCTGACATTTTTTTTCTTTTAATTTTCAATACTCGAATATTTAACTTCGATATTCGTAATTTCGGCATCTGCCCATAAATCTTCCAAACTGTAAGAATTTCTGAACTCGGAACGAAAAATATGAACCATAACATCAAAATAATCCAAAATTATCCATTCCGCATTTTCGTACCCTTCTTTATGAAAAACATGCTCTCCGGTTTCTGTTTTTACAAAACGTTCAACGGAATCGGCAACGGCTTCGACTTGTTTATCCGTTTCGGCTTCACAAATCATAAAAAAATCGGTAATTGAATTTTGAGTTCCGGCAAAATCTATTTTTACAATATTTTTTGCTTTTTTTTCGGTCATCCCGTCTTTAATTGCATCAAGAAGTTTTTGAGTTTCTGCCATAAATTTAATAAATTTGTTTTTATAATAATTCGGCAAAGTTAATTAATTTTATACGATTACATACAGATAGGCAAAAATTGTCTTTTAACTTTGTGAAAATGTTCCTAAAAGAAACTATTTAATGAAAATTCTCATTGTTCCCGATAAATTTAAGCATACTCTAACCGCCTTTCAAGTTGCCGACACAATTCAAATTGCTTTGCAAAATATTTATCCGGATGCCGAAATTATAAAACTGCCGGCAGCCGACGGCGGCGAAGGAACGGCTGAAATTTCCGCTCCGTATTTTAACGCAAAAAAAATAAGTTTATCGGTTAAAAATCCGATTTTTCAGCCCGTTAATGCTTCGTATTATTTTTCAGAAGAAAATAAAACCGCTTTGATTGATATGTCGGCAGCATCGGGGTTGCAACTGCTTAAAGCGAAAGACAGAAATCCCTTGCATACAAGCACATACGGAACAGGAGAAATTATTTGTGATGCTTTCGACAAAGGTGCCCGCACAATATATCTTGCACTCGGCGGAAGTGCGACAAACGATGCCGGATGCGGTGCCGCCGAAGCTGTCGGCTATAAATTCTATGACAAAAATAACAAACAAATTAAAAAAATCAGGGGGAAAAATCTTACGGAAATTACAAAAATCGACGGTTCCGAGGTAAAAATAAATTTTAACAAATTGAAAATAACGGCTTTACACGACGTGAGCAATCCTTTATACGGAAAAAACGGTGCCGCTTATGTATATGCCGGACAAAAAGGAGCAAATACAAACGAAATTAAATTACTTGACAAGGGATTAAGAAATTTTGCGGAAATTGCCCGAAAACAATTTAACATTACATTTGACAATTGTTCCGGATGCGGTGCTGCCGGCGGTTTCGGTGCAGGAAGTATAATATTTTTTAATGCCGAACTAAAATCGGGTGCCGAAACCGTTCTGCAATTTTCCGGTTTTAATAAGTTGATAAAAAATACCGACTTAATAATTACCGGCGAAGGAAAATTCGACAAGCAAAGTTTTAACGGAAAACTTACCGGAACAATTATAAAAAAAGCCGATGAGAATAAAATTCCGGTAACAGTAATTTGCGGAACAAACGAATCAGAAGACTCATTTACATACAAAAATTTAAAGATTCTACCTCTGTATAAAAAATTCCCCGGAAACGAAATTGCAAAGAAAGAAGCAGTACAAAAAATAAAAGAAATAACAGTAAAATCAAATCTTAATTTCGTATTATGATGTAAGTCGTCTTTCCAAAGGCGACATCTGTAAGTCGTCTTTCCAAAAGGCGACATCTGCAAGTCCCCTTCATCGTTTTAAAAAACGCAACATAAAAATTACAATATTTATTTTAAAGCCGT
>CAZCPV010000081.1:0-11558 GCA_964500765.1 uncultured Draconibacterium sp. | reverse complement strand
CGGCGAAGTAAAAATAGATATCGCTGTTATTGCCGCCGGAACCGCCGACCCCTTCGGAAATGCGAACGGACTGACCGGCACCTCGGCAAGCGGGTTGCTCGGCTTTGCTCTTGCCGATTCGCAATATGCCGACAAAGTGATTGTTGTATCCGATAATTTAATTCCATTTCCCTGCGTACCATGGCAAATACAAGGAAACTATGTTGATTATGTCGTAAAAGTCGATAAAGCCGGCGACCCCGACAAAATCGTTTCCGGAACCACACAAATTACCAAAAGCCCCGACCGACTGCTGCTTGCCGAAATGACGGCAAAATTTTGCGAAGTAACGGGAATTATTAAAGACGGTTTTTCATTCCAAACAGGTGCCGGCGGCACATCGCTTGCCGTAAGCAAATATTTCGGCGACATTATGCGAAAAAAAGGCATAAAAGCACGCTTTGCCAGAGGCGGAAGCAACAAATATCTCGTAGAAATGCTTGAAGAAGGTATTATCGAATATATCCTTGACGGACAAACTTTTGACCTCGAAGGCGTTCGCTCAATGCGTGAAAATCCGAATCACACCTGGACAAGTCCGTTTACAAGCTACAACTATCACAGCAAAGGAAATTTTGCCGGCTTGGTGGATGTTGTTATCCTCGGTGCCACCGAAGTGGACGTAAATTTTAACGGAAACGTCGTAACCCACTCCGACGGACTGCTTATGCACGGAATCGGCGGATGGCAAAATTGCCTGTTCAGCAAAACGGTTATCCTGCCTTTACCCCTTTTCAGAAATCGAATTCCCGTTATCGTTGACGAAGTTACTACACTTGTCGGACCCGGCGAACTGATTGACGTAATCGTTACCGAAAGAGGTATTGCAATCAATCCTTTACGGAAAGATTTAATCGAGGCAAGCAAAAATTCCGGTTTACCGATAAAAACCATACAAGAGTTAAAAGACGAAGCCGAAAAAATATGCGGAAAACCGAAAAAGCCCGAATTTACCGACGAAATAATCGCCGCAATAAAATGGGTGGACGGAACAGTAATTGATGTTGTCAGAAAATTGAAATAACAAATAAGGCAAAATAATATACGAAAAAACAAAACACATTACCTTTTTATATTTACGAAATAAATCCTAAAATCCGAAAGTCACGGTGTGAATAACTCTTAACAAACAGAAAATTGCAACAATTCATATCACTAAATTAACGATTCACGCCGTGACTGTTAACTTTTTAAATACAGTCAATAAATTTTATTGCTTTATGAAAAAAATATCCTATATTTCTGTCTTAATTTTTATGCTGATGTCCGTATTTTCAAGCAATTCTCAAACAATGAAAAATAATATCGCAAAAACCGCCGATTCAAAAAAGAAAATAAAGATTGTAGTAACCGATTCGGGCTTGGGAGGACTTTCGGTCGTTGAAGATATTGTTTTAAAAATGAAGAAATACGGACTTTACGAAAAAGCGGAGATAATTTTTGCCAATGCCCTTTTTGATGCAAATTCCGGTTATAACCGGCTGACTGACAGAAAAGAAAAAATTCGTATCTTCGATAAAGCTATATCCGGTATAGAAAAAACGTACAAACCCGATTACATTTTTATCGCATGCAATACCTTGTCGGTACTTTATCCGGAAACGGAATTTTCAAAACATACAAAAACAAAAGTAATTACCATAGTTGATTACGGTGTAAATTTGATAAACAAATATTTACAGAAAGATAAAAATTCAAATGTTATTATTTTCGGAACAAAAACAACCGTTGCGGAAGACACTTACGGAAAATTATTACGAAAAAAAGGCATCGACAAAAACCGAATTGTTTCGCAGGCATGCCCCGAATTGCAGGAATATATCGAAAGAGACCCGAAAGGCGAAAAAACCTTCAAATTGATTTCAAAATTTGTCGGAGAAGCTCTCAATAAATTGAAGAATAATGATAAAGACCTGTATATCAGCTTAAATTGTACACATTACGGATACGCAGGTAATTTGTGGGAAAAAGCATTTAAACAGAATAACAGTAAACTTTCCGGTGTATTAAATCCGAATTATGAAATGTCAAAAATTTTGTTTCAAAAAAATGAGCAACAAACTCCGAGTGAAACAGAACTTAAAATTTCCGTTGTATCAAAAGTAAAACTTGCCGAAAAAAATATAAATTCCATGACAAATCTTTTCAAATCATCATGTCCCGAATTAGCCAAAGCATTAAAAAATTATGAACTCAAACAAGACTTATTCAGTTATTAATTTTCGCATGTAACATTATCCTATTATCTGCGTTTAAACAAAAAACATCAACTTACCGCCGATGCGATTTTATATTATTATTCTGTTTACTTTTGTAAATTTTTATGCTTTCTCCGGTGTTGTATCCGGCAAAATTACCGACGAAACAGGCAATCCCCTACCCTTTGCTTCTGTTTTTGTAAAAAACTCAACCACAGGTGTTTCCGCAAACTATAAAGGCGAGTATTTTTTAGAACTGAAAGCCGGAACCCATACATTAATTTATTCTTTTTTGGGTTATGAAAAAATTGAAAAAATCGTAATTCTTAAAACAAATCAACACCTGAAACTTGACATAAAATTGAAAAGAAACATTTCGGCTATTGACGAAGTAGAAATCGTAGCCGATAAAGTTGACAGAGCAAAATCAATAATGAAAAAAGTTCGATATAAACGAAGAGTTTATTTAACAAACATAAAAAGCTATAAATGTGATATATATGCAAAAACTTCTTTTGAAAAAGAATATCGTGCAAAAGATACTTTCAAAATAAAAAAAGGCGACACAACCGCAGTAACCCTAACCGTTTCAAAGAAAAAAAACGACCTTAATTCATATCTTAAAAAAGATAAACTCAACCTAATCGAATATACAGCCGAAATTTATTATAAAAAGCCCGATTTATACAAAGAAACCGTAAAAGCATATCACGATTTTTCGGATAAAAAACCGCTCGGAACCTCAATAAGCATACAAGCCGGTATAAAAGACGAAGAAATAGCTCCGAAACAATATTCATTAAAAAATCCATACCTTTTTGAAACAGAAAATATTACAAACACATTTAATTTTTATAAAAATCTGCTTACTATACCCGAATTATGCAATCAACCCTTAAAATCGCCGCTTGCAGGCGGAAATTTTCTGAATTACCGTTACGAATACATCGAAACATTTATCGAAAACAATTCAAAAATTTATAAAATAAAAGTAAGTCCGCTGAACAAAATCGATGCACTTTTTTCGGGATATATTTTTGTACGAGACAGCACTTGGGACATTGCCGCCGTTGACCTTGAAATAAATGAAAAATCGCTGATGCGTTATAAAAATTTCAGAATAATCGAAAATTATACCCTTATCGACGGAAAATATTCCCTGCCCGAAAAAATCGGCATTACATATACCGTAAAAGACGGAAAAACCGATATTCTCGGCGAAACAAAAATAAAATATCACAACTGCACGGTTAATTTTACCGATAACAAAAAAGTTTCAAAAAATGAATTGAAAACTTTTAACGACGATGCCTTTGACAAAGACTCGGTTTATTGGAGTAAAAATCGCTTATTTGCTTTAAAACCCGAAGAACTGAAATTTATCAAAAAAACCGACAGTATTCAAAAATACTACAAAAGCAATGATTTTCTTGATAAACAAGACTCGATTTTTAACCGATTGTATTGGTACACACCGATTGCCGGCTGGGGACACAAAAATCATTATACCGGAAATACCTTTCATATCGGCGGTATTTTAGAACAAATCGTACCTTTCGGTATCGGCGGGTACAGGCACAAATTGCCCGTTTATTTCAATAAAGAATTAAAAAACGGAATGCTGCTCGAAACAAAAGAAGAAGCGGATTACGGCTTTAATAACAGAGATTTAAAAGGCAAAATCGGTATCGGATTAACCTATTATCCGAAAAAATTTATCCGAACTTATATTGATGTCGGCAATACGTATGAAATGATAAATAATTATGCTTCAATTGAACAAACTTTCAGCAGAAGCAACTATGTTAATACGAAATTCGTAAGCATTCGACAACGAATTGAACTTATCAACGGCTTATTTGCCGAATTAACCCTTCTGTATTCCGACCAAAACCCCATTAATAATATTTCGCTTTCAAAATGGTCTGAACTTATATTCGGACAGCTTAACGAACCGGCTGATTTTAAGAGATATATAAAAAGCGAATTAAAGTTGAAGTTAAAATACAGAATAAATCAAAAATACATCATTAAAGGCAATAAAAAAATCATAATCGGTAAAGATTATCCCGAAATTTCATTCACATACCGAAAAGGCATACCCGAAATTTTTCACAGCGAAGTTAATTTCGATTATTTCGAAATCAGTGCAAAAGCCGAACATAAATTAGCACGCTTCGGCTCATCGCGCTGGCAGGCAACAGCCGGTATTTTTACCGATAAAAACAACCTTCGATTGTTGGAATACAAATATTTCAGAGGTTCCGATATCTACATTTTTTCCGACCCGCTGCGGTCTTTCCAATTGCTCGGTCCCACGCTTACGACAAGCAACGAATTTTTTCAAGCCAATTACATTCACCATTTTAACGGAAGTATTATGAATAAAATTCCGCTTATCAGTTTCCTGAAATTATCACTTGCCGGTGGTGCCGGTACCATGAGCATCCCCAAAGACCGATTTTACCATTTCGAAATGTTTGCCGGTTTGGAACGCATTATCCGAATAAAAGAACAACTTTTCCGACTGGGTATATATGCCGTTACTGCCGACAATACACTTTCAAAAGCCGACTTCACAATAAAATTCGGAATAAGCCCTTTTGATGATTATACAAGAAAATGGTCGTATTAATGTCAAAAATCTTCAACTTTTAAGTACGATTTTTTATATTTGCACTAAAATACGATATGAAATACGCAGAAATCGAAACTCAAAAAGAACTGAAACACTTGTTTCGCAAACCCGGCGATATTATTGATAAAGTTGCCTTTCAAGATGTTGATTTAAGCGAATTTGAAAACGATGTTTTCCGGTTTTATTTCAGCAATTGCTTGTTTCTCGGATGCAAAATGACCGAAAAAATAAAACAACACATCGAAAATGAAAACTATATCTTTCCGAAACTGAACGTTCCGTACAATATTTACCCGAACCGACTTTACGATAAAGACGACCTTTACGGCGAATACGAACTCGGAAATCCCGAATCTTACGAAAAAACTTTTGATAAAATCGTTTACAATCATTTTATCGAAAACGGAAAAGAAGCCGACAGCATAAAAGAAACCCTTGCACGCCGCCTTCACGACCATTCGATTACCGATGCCCTGTATGATTTTTTAGGAAAATACGACGAAAAGAAAGTTGTTGCAATAATGGGCGGACACAGTTTGGCACGCAATACCGAAGACTATCGTAAAATTGCAAAACTATCCAAAGAACTCACCGAAAACGATTATTTAATGACATCCGGCGGCGGACCCGGAGCTATGGAAGCAACCCACCTCGGTGCTTGGTTTGCCGGCAGAAACAATACCGATTTGGTAAATGCTTTTTCGATATTGGATAACGCAGCTGTTTACAAAGACAAACTTTGGATGGATACTGCAATGCAAGTTATTGAAAAATATCCGAATTCAGACGAATACGAAAGTCTCGGCATACCCACTTGGCTCTACGGACACGAACCGCCCACACCCTTTGCGACAAAAATCGCCAAATATTTTGCCAACAGCGTAAGAGAAGACGGACTTTTAACAATCGCCAAAGGCGGCATAATTTTTTCACCCGGAAGTGCCGGCACCATACAGGAAATTTTTCAGGAAATAACGCAAAACCACTATTTAAGTTTCGGTTATGCCAGCCCCATGATTTTTTTGAACAAAAAATTTTGGACACAAGAAGCACCCGTTTACAACTACATACAAGATTTAGTTGAAAAAGGAAAATTAAAAAATCTTATTTTATCAATTTGCGATACCGTTGATGAAATTAAGAATGAATTAAAGAAATTTAATTAACGAAATTATTCTTATTCCTTAAATCCGTAAGTTAAAAACAATATTATGGAAACAACAAACTTTAATAAAAATGCCATATAATTCTGAAATAATACTTTATCAAACAGAAAACGGAAAAACAAAATTAGAAGTCCGACTTGAAAACGAAACAGTTTGGCTGTCTCAACAACAAATGTCGGAACTTTTTCAAAGAGATAGAAGTGTAATAACTAAACATATAAACAACGTTTTTAAAGAAAATGAATTACCGGAAAAAAGCAATGTGCAATTTTTGCACATTGCAAATTCTGATAAACCTGTTAAATTTTACAGTCTTGATGTTATTATTTCTGTTGGTTACAGAGTAAAATCGCACCGTGGAACACAATTTCGAATTTGGGCAACGCAACGATTAAAAGAGTTTATAATAAAAGGTTTTACTCTCGATGACGAACGATTAAAATCGGCAAATCAGATTAATTATTTTGATGAATTGCTCGAACGGATACGCGATATTCGCAGTTCGGAAAAGATTTTTTATCAAAAAATTAAAGACATCTATACTTTGAGCATAGATTATGACCCAAAATCGGATATAACAAAAGAATTTTTTACCACAGTCCAAAACAAATTACATTGGGCAATTCATCAACATACGGCTGCCGAAATTATTGCCCAAAGAGCAAATGCAGATAAAATAAATATGGGATTGACAACATGGAAAGGTGAAAAAATACGAAAATCGGATATAAAAATAGCAAAAAATTATTTAACCGAAGCCGAGTTAAGCCAATTAAATCTACTTGTAGAACAATATCTTGCTTTTGCCGAAAATCAAACACGACAACAAAAAGTAATGTATATGCGAGATTGGATAAAAAAATTAGATGATATTTTGACAATAAATGGAAATGAGATATTAGAACATGCAGGAAAAATATCCCGAAAACTTGCTAATGAAATTGTCGATAAAGAATACGAAAAATATTCTAAACACAGACAGTTAACCGAAGAAAAAAATGCTTTGGAACAATTAAAAACAGAAATTAAACAATTGAAAAATAAAAACAAAGAAAAATAAGTTTTTAACATTGCACTTGATACGATTTTTGCTATCGCAAAAACTGTGCAAGCACATTTATGCTATGATTACAATATACCTATTTACAGAAATTTAAGTGTAAATTTGTATCACTTTAATTCGAAAAGTGAAGCCCTGACTATCAACAAAATCAGTGTTACCGGCGTTCTGTCTTCTATAATTTATGTAAAACCAAAAAAATACGAATTTCCCGCATCGAAATAAACTTATTATCTACTTTTGTAAAATTATAAATCCGAAAATAATTGTTGTATGAAACATAAAACAGCACTCACTGCATTACTGCTTATAACTACCTTAACATTTTCACAGGAAAATAAGACGGTAAATCACAAACTGCACGTAAGCATAAATCCCGAAACTTCCGAAATCACGGTTATCGACAGTATAACCCTTAACGCGAAAAATACCGAAGAATTTCTGCTCAATTCGGCATTAGTTCCTTTTTCGCATTCAAAAAATATACGACTGAAAAAGATACAAGAAAACATAAAAGCCGGCGATACGGGAATGGACAGAGACAACGACGAAGCCGACGAAGTAAAACTGACAAAATACAAAATTTCAGACAAAAGCAATAAGTTTGTAATTTCCTACAAAGGAAAAATCGCTTCCGAAATAGAACAAAGCAAAGAAAATTACCAAAGGGGCTTTTCGCAATCGGCGGGAATTATCAGTCCGAAAGGCAGCTATCTTGCCGGTTCGACTTATTGGGTACCGATTTTTAACGACAATCGCTTAACTTTTTCATTAACTTGCCGGTTGCCGAAAGATTGGAAAAATGTTTCACAAGGAAAACGTATTGCCGAATATACCGAAAACAACAACCATACAGACACATGGATTTGCAACAAACCCCAAGAAGAAATTTTCCTGATTGCCGCAAAATTTACCGAATACGACCAAACGGCAAGCAACGGCGTAAAAATTTCCGCTTTTTTGCGTACACCCGACGAAGCCCTGGCAAACAAATATGCCGAAGTTACCGGACAATATATGCAAATGTATGAAACAATGCTCGGGAAATATCCCTATTCAAAATTCGCTTTGGTCGAAAATTTCTGGGAAACCGGCTACGGAATGCCTTCTTTTACCCTTCTCGGAGAAAAGATTATTCGCTTTCCGTTTATTCTGCACTCCTCCTACCCGCACGAATTATTGCACAACTGGTGGGGAAACAGCGTTTATGTCGATTTTTCCGGAGGAAACTGGTGTGAAGGAACAACCGCCTTTATGGCTGACCATCTTATTAAAGAACAACGCAATGCAGGGGAAGAATATCGCCGTTCAACATTGCAAAAATTCAGTAATTTAGTCAACAAAGACAATGATTTTCCGTTAAGCAAATTTCGTTCCCGCTACGACGGTGCAAGCGAAGCAATCGGCTACGGCAAAGCCCTTATGATGTGGCAAATGCTCCGCAGAAAACTCGGCGACGACACATTTATAAAAGCGTTTCGTCTTTTTTACAAAAATAACATCTTTAAAACGGCTTCATACGACGATATTCGCAAAGCTGCCGAAGAAGTTTCCGGACAAAATTTAAAACCCTTTTTTAACCAATGGATTTACCGAACCGGTGCTCCGGAAATAGCAATTAAAAATATTAAAACCGATTTTTACGGCGGAACATACCGTATTTTTTTAAGTTTGGAACAAATTCAAAAAGATTCCGCTTTTACGGTTGATATTCCGATAAATATCGCAACCGATAAAGGTATTGAAACTTTTGTTTTTAATATGAATAAAAAAAATCAAAGTTTTCAAATTAATTTAAAAAACAAACCGCTGAAACTTGCCGTTGACCCGCAATACGATGTTTTCAGAATTTTAAATCCGAATGAAGTACCGCCGGCATTATCAAAAATTTGGGGAAGTAAAGAAAACATACTAATCATTCCGAGTAAAGCAAACAAAACCAAGCAAAGAATATATCAAGAATTTGCGAACCAATGGAAAAATGCCGATAACGATAATTTTAAAATTGTGTACGACAACGAATTAAATACACTTCCGAAAAATATAACCGCTTGGATTCTCGGTTTTGAAAATAAATTTTCGCCGGAAATTAATAAGCAATTGTATGCTTACAATTCAGGTTTTACGAGAGACAGCGTATTTTTTGAAAAGAAAAAATTACCGAAAAAAGGGAACTATTTTATTTTTACGCTTTTCGACAAAAAAAACATCAATAAACAAAAAATTTTTATTGCCTGCGATAACGAAAAAGCAATTCCCGGCTTGGTCAGAAAACTTCCGCACTACGGAAAATACAGTTACCTTGCTTTTAAAGGCGATGAACCGACCAATATCGCAAAGGGGCAATGGGCTGTATTAAATTCACCTTTGGTAAAAATATTCTCAAAAGATGCTGCAAATCTGCCGGTAACAAAAAAACGCAAAGCTTTGGCAGAATTAAAGCCCGTTTTTTCCGAAGCAAAAATGATGTCAACCATTAAATATCTTTCTTCCGATAAATTAAAAGGTCGAGGTTTAGGAACACCGGAATTGGACAAAGCGGCAAATTATATCGCCGAAGCATTTAAAGATGCCGGATTAAAGCCCTTACTGAAAACCGGATATTATCAAACATTCACACACAAATTTAAAGACAAAGGCAATTTAAAAGTAACAAACATAATCGGCATTATTCCGGGCACCGACCCGAATTTAAAAGATTATCCGGTCGTTATTTCGGCACATTACGACCATCTCGGTTTCGGTTGGCCCGATGTGCACAAAGGCGATAAAGGCAAAATACATCACGGTGCCGACGACAACGCAAGCGGTATTTCAATACTCACGGAACTTGCCCGCAACACGGCAAAAACGCTTAAACCCAAACGAACAATCATATTTTTGGTATGCAGCGGCGAAGAAGCCGGTTTAATCGGCTCGCGTTACTTCGTAAAACACCGAAAAGAATACATAAAAGGCGAATTTTTTGCCGATATTAACATAGATACCGACGGCAGTTTGTTCGACAAAAAATTACTGATATTAAACGGCAATACCGCAAAAGAATGGAAATATATTTTTATGGGAACCGACTATACCACAGGAGTTAAGAGTGAAGTTATCGAAAAGCAACTTGATGCAAGCGACCAATTTGCTTTTATTGAAAACGGTATTCCGGCAGTACAGTTTTTTACGGGTGCAACACCGAATTATCACCGCCCTTCCGATACTTTTGAAAAAATTGACGGAAAAGGTCTCGTAAAAGTTGCAACGGTCACAAAAGAGGTTCTCGAATACCTTGCCGACCGTGAAGATGCCATGCCGTTTACCGGAGAATCCTCAAATTCAAATACCGGACAACAACCGAAAAATAAAAATACGAAAAACCGAAGAGTCAGCACCGGTTCGGTTCCCGATTTCAGCTATGCGGGAAAAGGAGTGAAAATAGGCAGTGTTATTGAAAATTCGCCGGGCGAAAAAGCCGGATTAAAAGCCGGCGATATAATTATTGCCTTTAATAACAAAAAAGTCGAAAATCTTAAACAATATTCCGATTACCTGAAAGAACATCAACCGGGAGACAGTATAAGTTTAACCGTTTTAAGAAACAACATCGAAAAGAAAATCAGATTATTATTGGAAGAACGGTAAAATACCAAAATCACGGTATTGTATAAAATTTCCGCTTACGCTATGTTTGCGGAAATTTTTATTTTATATGCAATGAAGAAAATTATACTATTCGTAATTCTGTTTCTTTTTACACAAATGCAAACCGTTTTTTCGCAAATAAGCGGAATTTCCGCATCAAAATTAGTTGCTTACAATACGTCTGCAGTTCCGAAAAATGCGATTGAATTTGAGCCGGCTTTCGATTTTTCCGTTTCAAAAAACGACAGTATATTGATAGATAAAAATATGGGATTCAGATTCACATACGGCTTAAACAACAAAACCGAAATAGGAATTTTGTTACCTTTCAGCTTTAATTCCGTCAATTGGGGAATAAAATATCATGCCTTTGATTTCAATCAATTATCTTTCGGAATAATTGCAGGTATTGAGAATACACTGACTGTTAATAACTCAAACGAACTCAATTCCGATACATTTTTTAAATCTTATGCCGGCGGAATAGTTTCAACCTATCAAATCAACGATAAATTAAGTGTTGATTTTGATTCCCAAATTCAAAATAGTTTTCATTTTTCAAAACAAGATTTCCACCTGTTTATAAATTCCGAAATCGGCTGTTTTGTTACCGACGGTTTACAAATAATAACCGGTTTGCAATATGAAAAAAATACGGATATGTTTTCTCGTAATCAACTTACCCTTAATTCCGGTATAACCGTTGAAAAAGCAAAAAATTTTATTCTTGTTTTAAATTTTCCGTACCGGATAAAAAGCAAATACAAACCGGCATCCGTAGGTTTTGCCATGGCTTTAACGATTTTAATCGAATAATCCGTTTTCGT
>CAZCPV010000080.1:0-11569 GCA_964500765.1 uncultured Draconibacterium sp. | reverse complement strand
TAAGCGATATTTTATGCAAAACGGGGTAATATTAAATTTTTATTCACTATAAGAAGCTCATTATAAGAAAATTGGCATTTCCGGAAACTCCCTACAAAAAAGCAGAGAAAAAATCCCTGCTTTTTTATAACTTTCTTCCCGTTCGTTATTTTTTCAACCGATACCAGTATTGGGTTCTTCCTGCCCAACCCCAGCTGTCTAAAGATCCTCTGACCTCTAATTTGTTCGGATTTTTCTCATCCAATTCCATCGAACAGTGATAAAATTTACCGTTGCCCGGATCCATAATTTTTCCGCCTTCCAAACCGTCGTCTCCGGCTTTCATTTTTAATAAAATTACCATTCCCAAAATCGGTTTATCTTTTAATGCTCCCTTGCATTTATCGCATTTTTCGTCTTGCGGTTTATCCAATAATTTGGTAATTTTTCCGTAATAAAACCCGTTTTTGGCTTTATAAATTTTCACATAAGACTTTGCTTTTCCGGTATCGTCATCAATGGTTTTCCAAACTCCGACAATTTTTGACGCTTGAGCATGAATTTTATTCATCATGCTGAACACAAAAAATACGGCAATTACAATCAATATTTTCTTTTTCATAATTCAATAGTTTTTAATAATTAACAGCTTAAAAGTAAAAATATTTTTTAAACCGGCAATAATATTCTTTGTTTTTTCTGTTTTTTATCTTGAATTTCATAATTTTGAACAAATTTTTTTGACAACTTTATGGAAAATATATTAGTAATAGGTGCTGCCGGACAAATCGGCTCTGAATTAACACTTGCATTACGCAAAGTTCACGGAAACGAGCATGTTTTCGCAACAGATATTAAGGACGTTCCTCCGGATATAAAAGAAAGCGGACCCTCTGCAATTCTTGATGTTATGGACGACAAACGGTTAATTCATTTTGTTATCCGTCATAAAATTACACAAATATACCATCTTGCCGCCGTTCTTTCCGGTAATGCCGAAAAACTTCCCTTGCAGGCATGGCATATCAATATGCAAAGTTTATTGAATATTTTAGACTTGGCAAAAGTTGTCGAAGATGTTCACCGTGTTTTTTGGCCCAGCTCCATTGCTGTTTTCGGACCCACCACCCCAAAACAAAACACGCCTCAGTTAACTGTAACAGAGCCCTCTACCGTGTACGGAATAAGCAAACTTGCCGGCGAACGCTGGTGCGAATATTTTAATAAAAGATACGATTTAGACATACGAAGTATTCGTTATCCCGGACTTATCAGCTACAAAACAGAAGCCGGCGGCGGAACTACGGATTATGCCGTCGAAATTTTCTACGATGCCGTGAAAAAAGGAAAATACGAATCGTTTTTGAAAGAAAATACCGCTCTGCCGATGATGTTTATGCAAGATGCCGTTGATGCAACCGTAAAACTGATGCAGGCACCGAAAGAAAAAATTACCGTTAAATCGAGCTATAATGTCGGCGGGATAAGTTTTACACCGAAACAACTCGCCGAAGAAATAAAAAAATATATCCCCGAATTTACAATCTCTTACAAACCGGATTTTCGTCAGCCGATTGCCGACTCTTGGCCTCAAAGTATTGACGATTCCGTTGCACAGAAAGATTGGGAGCTCAAAACAAAATTTGATATTAACGGCTTAACCGAAATTATGCTTAAAGGTGTAAAAGAAAAATTTAACGCTCAATAATTAACCGATATTCTTGTCTTTTATTTTTTTATTAACCGGTTGATTTATATAGAAATACACACTTATTTAATTTTGCAAATTTTCGACCTTTTTTTTAAAAATTAAAGTTATTAACAGTTTTACAAATTGATTTTCAATTATTTCTTATTTTTTAACTTGTTTTTTATCAAAACCCGACTTTATTTCATCCTTGTTTTAATATATTTTTGTTCTTGCCATTTTCAACCACATTTTTATTCAAACTACAATGCAAGTAAAAGACCAAATTACACTTTTTAACCCTACGGCACAAAAAACCGGTTTCTCGTACGAAGACGTTTTTCCGCATGCCTTAAAATATTTTAACGGTGATGAATTAGCCGCTCGCGTTTGGGCAACAAAATATGCCTTAAAAGATTCTTTCGGTAACCTTTTTGAAAAAACACCGGATGAAATGCACCGAAGAATTGCAAAAGAAATTGCTCGAATCGAACAAAAATATCCCAACCCTTTAAGCGAAGAACAAATTTTCGATTTAATTAAAGAATTTAAATACATTGTTCCGGCAGGAAGCCCGATGTCCGGTATCGGCAACAAATATCAAACCGTTTCGTTATCCAATTGTTTCGTTATCGGTGACGATAATCCGGCAGATTCTTACGGCGGAATTCTTAAAACAGACCAAGAGCAGGTTCAATTAATGAAACGCAGAGGCGGTGTAGGGCACGATTTATCACATATCCGTCCGAAAGGCAGCCCCGTGAGTAACAGTGCATTAACTTCTACCGGCGTAGTTCCGTTTATGGAGCGTTATTCCAATTCTACGCGAGAAGTTGCCCAAGACGGCAGACGCGGAGCTTTAATGCTTTCTGTTTCGATAAAACATCCGGATGCCGAGCATTTTATTGATGCAAAATTAGAATCGGGAAAAATTACCGGAGCAAATATCTCGGTAAAAATTGATGACGAATTTATGACTGCCGTTGCAGAAAACAAACCCTACCAACAGCAATATCCGGTTGATTCTGAAAATCCGACAATAAAGAAAATAATAAACCCGAGAAGTTTGTGGAAAAAGATTATTAACAATGCTTGGAAATCGGCGGAACCCGGAATTCTTTTTTGGGATACGGTAATCAACGAATCGGTTGCCGACAGCTATGCCGACCAAGGTTTCAAAACCGTTTCCACAAATCCCTGCGGTGAAATTCCGCTTTGCCCCTACGACAGTTGCCGTTTGCTGGCTTTAAACTTATTTTCTTATGTTGACAATCCGTTTACGAAAGAAGCAAGGTTTAACTTTGAAAAATTCAAAGAACATGCCGGCTATGCACAACGCATAATGGATGATATTATAGATTTAGAGCTTGAAAAAATTGACGGTATCATTCAAAAAATTGACTCCGACCCGGAAGCCGAAATTATAAAAGCAACGGAACGCAATCTTTGGGTAAATATTAAAAACAAAGCGATTGCCGGAAGACGTACCGGCGTAGGCATAACTGCCGAAGGAGACATGCTTGCGGCTCTTAACCTTCGTTACGGCAGCGATGTTGCTACGGATTTTTCCGTTTCCGTACATAAAACATTGGCACTTGAGGCATATCGTTCTTCCGTAGAAATGGCAAAAGAACGAGGGGCTTTTGAACTTTATAATCCGGAAAAAGAAAAAAATAACCCGTTTATAAACAGAATAAAAGATGCCGATCCGGAACTTTTCGAAGAAATGCAAAAACACGGCAGAAGAAATATCTCTCTGCTCACCATTGCTCCCACCGGCTCAACCAGTATCCTTACGAAAACAACTTCGGGAATTGAACCGGTATTTTTGCCTTTCTATAAAAGAAGAAGAAAAGTTAATCCGAACGACAAAGACGTAAGGGTAAGTTTCGTTGATGAGGTCGGAGATTCTTGGGAAGAATACAATGTTTTTCATCACAACTTCCTGAAATGGATGGAAGTAAACGGAATTAATCCCGATGAAGCAAAAACATACAGTAACGAGCAAATTCAATCTTTAGTCGAAAAATCGCCTTATTATAAAGCAACTTCCAACGACGTTGATTGGGTTAAAAAAGTTCAGCTTCAGGGAAAGGTTCAAAAATGGGTTGACCACTCAATCAGTGTTACGGTAAATTTACCGAAAGATATTTCGGTTGATGTTGTGGGAAAAGTTTATACCGAAGCATGGAAAAGCGGTTGCAAAGGTGTTACGGTATATCGCGACGGTTCTCGCGACGGGGTTTTGATTTCGGCAGATAAGAAAAAGAAAGAAAAACCGGAACAAAAACATGAAAAACGCCCGGCAGTCTTGGATGCCGACATTGTACGTTTTAACAATAACGATGAAGAGTGGATTGCATTTATCGGCTTAAAAGACGGCAGACCTTACGAAATTTTTTCCGGCAGAACCGAAGAAGATGCTTTGCCCATTCCGAAATCGGTAACAAAAGGAAAAATTGTAAAACAACGTTTTCAGGACGGACACAAACGATACGATTTTAAATATACGAATAAGTTCGGTTTTAATATTACGATTGAAGGTCTTTCGTATAAATTTAATCCGGAATTTTGGAACTATGCAAAATTAATTTCCGGTGTGTTGCGTCACGGAATGCCTGTTGAACATGCCGTAAATTTAATTTCTTCTTTACACTTTGAAACCGACACCATCAATACATGGAAAAAAGGTATTGAACGTGCCTTAAAACATTATATTCCGGACGGAACAAAGGTAAAAAAAGGAACGGTTTGTCAGGAATGCGGTGCCGATTCATTGGTTTATGAAGAAGGTTGCCTGAAATGCCAATCCTGCGGTTATTCGAAATGCGGATAGTTTTCAAGAATTTTTCAGAGTAAAAAAACCCGGAATTTTTAAAAATTCCGGGTTTTTTAGAGATATTCAGAAAACCCCAACCTTCTTATAATGAACTTATTATAATGAATAAAATCCTAGTATTACCCTCTTTTGCATAAAATATTGCATATTTTCAGGATAATTATTTTTTGCTTCGCAGTTAAAGAATTCAACTTCTGCAAAGCTAAAAACTTTGCCGAAGTTCGTAAAAAATAATTCTTACAGGTCTTCTGCGGCAATTTGCAAAATTCCTGCTCAAATTAAAAATGGTCTTTTTCCTGAATGTCCCTTTTTATTCGTTAATTATTTGAACTATTTTTCCGTTTTTGTAGATTGCCGTTTTTATCAAATTTCCTTTTTCATCATAGAAAAATTGTTTTCCTTCAATCAGATAGCCGTTTTCAAAGGTGCCTTCTTTTTCTTTCTTTTTATCTTTATTATAAAAAATATGATGCCCGTCGCCTTCAAATATTCCGAGACTGTCGGGTTCGGCAAAATGTGTTTCCGCAGTATCCGATACAATTTTTTCGGTTAAGCTGTCGATAATTTGTTTTTCTTTAATTTCATAAACGGTTATTGAATCTTTTCCGGTTTTTCCCTTACTGAAAACTTTTTCGCTTCGCAAAGATCCGTCCGGGTAATATTCTCTGATTACACCGTTTTCTTTTCCGTCCAGCCATTTGCCTTCTATTTTTATATTGCCGTTTTCATAAAAATATTGCTGGTAACCCGAACGCGTGCCGTATTCGTTATAGTTCCAAACATAAGAGAGTTTCCCGTTACGATAATACGCCTTATATTTGTTTACCCATTTATCAATCAACCACACCCCTTCTTCTGCTGTATTTCCGTTTTCGAAATAGGTTTTTGCTTTTCCGTATTTTTCTCCGTGGCGATACGTAATTTCCGATTTCAAACTTCCGTCGGAATAATAGGATTTCCATAGACCTTCCCTTTTCCCGTCAACATAATTCCCTTCTTGTATTTTTTCTTCGCAAAACGGCTTGTGTTTAATCCAATAGCCCTGTTTGAAATTATTTTTATCAATAACATTTACGGTATCTCCTTCAAAAATCTCATAACTTTGAGCTTTTGCAAAAGATAAGAAAACGAAATTAAGGATAAGTATAAGGTAAATGTTTTTCAAACTGTCGTATTTTACTTTGCTATACGAAAAAACTGTGCCGGCGGTTTCATATTTTAATACTTTTTTTACCGAAAACGTTTTCGGTGTTGACGAAAGAAAAAAATAATCTTTTTTATGTACTCTTTTTCAGATGTTTACATACATTTTTTAAATATTAAAATATTTGTGTTATTTTTGTAATATTCTGTTATTTTCTTCATATTTTTGTAATCTTAAATTTTAAAACAAATGAAAAAGTTTTTAGTCTATTTTTTAATCATACTGGTTGTCGGTTTTGCCGGATATTATGCCTTTATTTATTTCTTTTCGTTCAGTCAAGGGTATCGTGCCGGCGAATTGGTAAAATTCAGCAAAAAAGGCGTTTTGTATAAAACCTGGGAAGGACAAATCAGCCAAGAAGCCACACAACCGCTGTGGAATTTTTCTGTTCAGGATAACGAACCGGAAGTAATTCAAAAATTAAAAAACTTACAAGGGAAGCATGTAAAACTGACTTATAAAGAACGTTTTAAGACCTTTCCGTGGTTGGGAGACACGCATTATTTCGTAACGGAAGTTGAAGAAACCGGTAACGGATATCGAGATACTCAAACGAATAATCAGCTTAATTCCGGCTCTTATAATAATTCCGAAATTGAAGCATTAAAAAAAGAAAACGAGGCACTTAAACAACGAATAAAAGATTTGGAAACAACCGTTGAGGTTTTGAAAAATTCTTCAAATAATTAATATTTGTTTTAATGTGAATGATTTTATTCCGGCGTTTTTATAAATAGATGATTTTTTAATTTACTACAAACTTCGGCAAAGTTAAAAACTTTGCCGAAGTTCGTAAGAAATAATTCTTGCAGGTTTCTTGAACAGTTTGCAAAAATCTCGCTCAAATTAAAAAGTTCCTGTTTCCTGAATGTCCCTAAATTAGACAGTTACAGAGGTCAGGGAAAGATTTTGAGGGAAATCATAACATTAAACATTACTTACAATATTGCTGCATAAGTATTTTTGCATACACAATACCCAAATCGGATGCCTGCTTTAAATCCTTGCAGGCATTTTCTCTTTTGTTCATATCCAAAAACAGTAAAGCCCGGTTATAGTAGGCATCC
Source organism: uncultured Draconibacterium sp. (assembly GCA_964500765.1). GTDB lineage: Bacteria > Bacteroidota > Bacteroidia > Bacteroidales > JAADGE01 > JAADGE01. The sequence goes on along the minus strand of CAZCPV010000080.1, from coordinate 4,793 downwards.
GCCGTTTTCGGATTTATTTCGAGGCATTTCGTAAAATCTTCCAGAGCACCTTTAAAATCACCGATTTTTTGTTTTGCCAAAGCCCGGTTAAGATATGCGGTATATTGTTTCGGGTTGAGCTCTATCGAATAATCATAATTTTTTAATGCCTCTTCTGTTTTACCTTGCAACATTTTTGCTTTTCCGAGATTGGAATATATTGCCGGCTTTTCATCCGAATTTAAACTTAATGCCTTGTTAAAATCGGCAACGGCACCGTCGATATTTCCGAGTTTTCCTTTTGTTACACCTCTGTTTGTATAATATTTTGCATCATCGGGATTAAAACTGATTGCCAAATCAAAATCTTTCAGGGCACCGGACAAGTCGCCGAGTTCGGCTTTTGCATTTGCCCGATTGTGATAGGCATCGGCAAATTGTGCATCTTGTTCGAGGGCTTTGTCAAAATCGGAAACCGAAGCTCGAATATAATTTGTATCTTTCATTAATTTTCCGAGCTCATATTCCGAAACCCCGCGATTGTAAAATGCGTTTTTATAATCCGGCTTACCTTTTATGGCTTTTGTAAAAAAGGAAATGGCTTTCAATCGGTATTTTTCGGCTTTTCCAAAATCAAAATTCTTCATCGCTTTTGCGGCTTGCCTGTCGTACCGGCTTCCGAGATTATTTTGTGCCACTACCGATGTCGGCGATTTTTCAACGGTATCTTCCCAAAGCGTTTTGCTGTTTTGCCAAATATCGCATCGCATAAAAGTTAATACACTTAACAACAAAATATAAACTCCCGTAAGGCCGAAAATGACGGTTTTATTTTTCGGTTTCTTTTCAATTATTTTAACCGACAAAAATGCAAGTAAAATAACATAACCGATTGAAGGAATATAGGCATATCTGTCAGCATGAACGGCACTTCCCACCGGAATAAACTGCAACAACAGAAAAATATTTACGATAAAAAAACCGAGAGCAAACGCTGCTGTTTTCTTTTGTTTTTTCAGCAACCAAAGGAATAAAAATGCGACAGCAAGAGCCGGAATTATCATAAAATAATACATTGCCGGCACGGTTTGGTGTATAATATCGGGATACGGATAAATTGCCGAAAGATTAACGGGCAGTATTAATTGCCTGATATACACAACAAAAGCATACGAAGCAATGGCTGTGCGTTGCAAAAAGTCGTATCCCTGCTCGTCAACCAGTGCTTCGCTTTGTTTTTGTGCCCCTATGGCTATAAGTCCGAAAATTACGGCAAAAATGAAAAAAGGTATTTTTTCGAGAATAAGCTTTCGGCTTACTAATTTCCGCCCGCGCAAATAGTCGATCAGAATAAGCGTAACCGCCAAAGATACTGCCTGCCCTTTAGAAAATAAAGACAACAAAAACAAAAACATTGATAAGAGATAATATTTTGTTTTTTGCAAATCGACATATTTCAGGTAAGCGATAAGCGAAAGCACAAAAAATAAGGAATATAGAACATCTTTACGTTCGGAAATCCATGCAACGGATTCCACATGCAAGGTATGAACCCCGAAAAGCAGTGCGGCAATTACGGCAATATTAAAACGTTTCAGCAAAGCAAAAACAAACCAAAATACCGACAAAGTGATTAAAATATGCAACAAAAGATTTGTAAAATGAAATATAAAGGGATTGATATTTCCGTCGGCATTTTCTCCGCCTATTGCATAATCAACTGATAAAGAAATCATTGCAAGCGGATGGTAGTTTCCCATATAATAGGTGTCGGTATCAAAAAGCGTTTTTACGGTTTCAAAAGACAAATCTTTTAAATACGGGTTGGTATTCAGATAAAATTCATCGTCCCAAGAGGTAATTTCGTTGTCGAGAGAAGAAAAATAAGAAATTGCCGTTATGCCGGCAATAATAACAAGCCACAAAATCTTGGTTCTGTCGGAAATTTCGGTTTGAACAAAATTTTTTGATTTTGTTATTTTTTGCCCGGTATTTTTATTTCCGGTCGATTTTTTTCGTTCTCTTTTCATTTTTCGGCTGTTTTTCAGTCGGAATATATCATTTTATAATGCTTGATATTTGCTTCGTAAAATAATTTTCCGGTTTTTTTAAATCCGAATTTTTCGTAAAATTTCATTGCCTGAACTTGTGCGTTCAGGTAAATTTTTTGGTTTAACGGCAAATATTCTTCCAATATTTTTTTTAATAATTCGGCACCCGTATTTTTCCTTCTGTATTGTTTTAATACGGCAAAACGCTCTATTTTAACACCTTCTTCCGTTATTCTTACTCTTGACGTACCGACCGGCTTATTGTCGAAAAAAATTAAAAAATGCTCTGCTTTGTCGTCTAAACCGTCAAATTCTTCGTCGAAATCGGTATTTTGTTCTTCGACAAAAACTTTTATTCTGATTTTTTCGGCTTCTTTAAATAATTCTTTTTTATCAAAACCGAATTTTAGTACTTTCGGTTGCATTACAGATAATTTTTCAGCATTTTCAAACTTAACTCATAAAGTTTATCCTGAATTTCCGTATCGTAGGTAACGGGGTTGCTTTGCATGGGTCTGCGATTTTCGAGATACAAACCGGAAACATTTTTAATTGCCTCACTTTCGGCGGCATACAGCATAGTTTCGGCACCTTCGCTAACCGGCATTCCGCCTTTCCACGCCGCATTCAGCAATTTTGTTTCGATAACGCCGGGATGCAAACAATTTATGCTTATTTTTTCTTTTTCATACTTGCGGGCAAGTTTGTATGTGTGCAAAATATTTAAAAGTTTTGAAAGCGAGTAAGCATCGGTTCCGGAATAATTTTTTTCGCCTTGCAGGTTTTCAAAATCAACAAATGACGAATGTATCATTGAAGTTACGTTTAAAATTTTTGAATCTTCTATATTTTTAATTTTTTCCGCCAACAGTTCGGTTAAAAGAACATGTGCCAAATAGTTTACCTGAAATGTACGTTCAAAACCGTCTTCGGTAATTTTCCTTTCGGGAAGAAGTTCTGCGGCATTGTTAAAAAGAATATCAATTTTATCAAAATTTTCTTTTATTTCCTCCGCTGCTTTTTGTACTTGTTTTAAATCCGAAAAGTCGGCTTGAACTCCGTAAACATTGTCGTTTGTTGCTCTTATTTCTTTAAGCGTATTTACGATTCGTTCTTCGTTTCTGCCATGAATAATTACTTGTGCACCCTTTTTTGCCGCCGAAACAGCCGTTGCCTTGCCGATTCCGTCGGTTGCTCCGGTAATTAATATAATTTTATTTTTTATTTCCATAACACATTGTAATTAAGAGTTTTATAAATATTTTTTTGTTTTTTGTTTGTATTCCGTATATAATTTTCCGTATTGTTTTTCGCAAAATTTTTCTTCTTCTTCAACAATAAAAATCACGCTGTAAAAATGCAAAAAAGCGATGATAAAAACAATAAAAGAAGTGCTTGCCGTTATCATTCCCAAATTAATTATAAAAAAAGAAACATATACCGGATGCCGTGAAAATTTATAAATACCGCCGGTAACGGGCAAATGATATTCGGAAACAGCGAAATAAAATAATGCGGTTGCGTACAATAAAATTCCGAAAATAAACAGGGCAGACCCGATATAAAAAACACTTGTTCCGATTTTTAAAGGAATAAAAACCGACACTGCAAACAGTAAATAATAGCTTATTCGATTTATTGTTGAATAAATTTTTACTTTCGGCATTTTTACAAATTTTCCGATATTGTATTTCGGAAACAGGATAATAAAGCCGGTATTCAGCAATAAAAATACTGCCGAAAACAGCCATAAATTGTTTAGGGAAACAGAAAAATCAAGAAATGTTTTTGTAAAATTCACTTTTTGTCAAAATTATAACAAAGATTCTTTAAATTTTAATAATTTTACTTTTTTATTTTTCTTTCATATGAAGCAAAGGATTATTTTTATTCGATACAAAAATACATATAAAAAACTGATAATCATTATTTTATTTTTCGTTTTTTCGTTTGATGCTTCGTCTCAAAATGCAAGCGATTGCATTAATCCGAAAAAAATTCCGCAAAAACACAAATATCGTTTTATTCACAATAAATATCTTGAAAACATCCCGAGTTTAGACAGTTTGCAGCCGGAATGTTATCAACTTAACGATTCCGAACTTTATCATTTTCAGGAAGATTCGTTTATCGTAAAGGAAAATATCAATACGGTTTGGCAAAAATATAAGTCTATCAGCTTAAAAGATGCTTACTGCGGCAATTTGGTGAGCTTGGGTTTTGTGTATTCTAAAAATAAGAAAAAGGTTTATTATATTAATGACAATTACGAAGGCATACATGTAGGGCAGGTTTATTTTATTCGCTTGAATTTGCTCGGCGGGCTGAAACGTATTGTGGTTGCTTATGAGGTTACGAAAATAGACGACCGAAAAAAAATGATTCAGTTCTGCTATATAAACAACGGAGTATCAGAAGGTTCGCAAAGAATTTATTTATTTAAAACAAAAGACGGTTTTACAAAAATCGAACATAAAACATTTTATAAAAGTGCCTCAAAATTTCGCGACCGTTGGCTTTATCCGAAGTTTCATCGTAAAATTGTTTCGGAACTTCATCATAATTTAATGAAAGCATTGTCGGTTAATTAGGGGGTTTCGGGAAATACCGACTTTCTTATAACGAATAAAAACTTAATATTACCTCGTTTTACATAAAATATTGCTTATTTCGAGATAATTCTTTTTTGCTTTGCAATTAAAAAATTCAACTTTGCCAAAGTTCGTAAGAAATAATTCTTGCAGTCTCTTCGGCAGTTTTCAA
>CAZCPV010000079.1:5367-11623 GCA_964500765.1 uncultured Draconibacterium sp. | reverse complement strand
TCCGAGTATTTTATATCCTATTCCTTCCATTTTACTTAATTAAGGATTTTTTATTTTTTATAAATTAATAACCGAAAATTGATTTACTGAAAATAAGTAATATAACTAAAAATGTAATTACATATAAGGCATACGTTTGCCCGTTTCCCGTGTATATTCTTCGCATAAAATCAAATAATGCTTCAATACCTTTACCGAATTCTTCGTAATATTTATTTATTTTCCATTTTAAAATCGGGTGTAAAACACGTTCAAAGGGTTTGTAAAAATCTACTGCATAAGTCATATTATCTTCCGGTTTTATCATTTCACCGGAAACACTTATATCTTTTGTTGAAATTTTTGTTGAATGCTTGTAGCCCCTCCATGTAATAAAAATCAAGAATGCAACAAAAACAACTACAACCGATAAATAAATATGTTGAAGATTTACACTGTCTCCCCATGCATTTGTTAATACCGACATTTGCCAATTAACATCGTGAAAACCGAGATTTGTCATTCCTTCGGCAATGTATTTAAGAACAATACCCGGATAGGCACCTGTTACCATTAAAAATAAAGATAACAGAATCATCGGTACAATCATAAACGGGGATGCTTCTTTAACATGGTCGAACTCCGGTTCTTGTTGTCCGAGAAACAAACCGAACAGAAATTTGTAACAATATAAGAAGGCAGCTGTTGATGATAAGAAAATCATTATTACCATCAAGAAATTCCCGTTATTAATCAATGATTCGTACAACATCCATTTTCCTACAAAACCGCCGAGCGGCGGAATACCGGCAAGAGCAATTATTGAAATTAAAGATGCGAAGAAAGTAAAAGGCATTTTTCTTACCAAACCGCTTACAACATTCATATCCGTAGTGCCGGCTTGTCTTTCAACCGCACCTACCGCCATAAACAGTACTCCTTTAAAGGCAGCATGAAGAACTGCCAAATACAAACCAGCCATAACACTTAATTCGGTACCGATACCGATACCGGTAACAATATATCCGAGTTGAGCGATTGATGAATAAGCCAACAGTTTTTTTGCATCGTGTTGAAAAACGGCACTGAAAGTTGCCAAAACAGCCGTAATTGCACCCAACCAAGCCAAAACATTACCGACAAGAGCCATATTTGCGTGAGAAAACAAATTTACGACAACGAAACCGAGGCCGTAAATACCCATTTTCGACAAAGCTCCCGAAAAGACTGAGGTGTAAGCCATCGGTGTATTCGAATATGCCCCCGGAGCCCAAACATGAACCGGCATAACGGCACTTTTTAAAGCAAAACCAAACATTAATAAAATACCGGTGAGCAACTTAGTTTGTAAAGTAAAACTTCCGAATGCGGCAAAATAATCGCTCAACATCATACTACCCGTATTTCTGTTAATTATAACAATAGCCATTAACATGGCATATGCACCGAGTGCACTGAATACCATATATTTAATGCCTGTTTTCTCAACATCTTTTCCGAGAAAAATTACTAAAAGGTAAGATGCCCAAGTCATTATTTCCCAAAAAATAAACAAGCTGACAAAATCGCGACTCATCAAAATCCCGACCATTCCGAGTATCGAGAAAAAGAAGCTGAAATAAAAAGAAGCAAGTTTTTTTTGATTCTTCATATAACCGATTGCATAAATTAATGCCAAAGGCGAAAGAATCATAACAATCATACTGAAAAGTTTTCCGTATTGATTGTAGCCCCATTCCAAATGAAATCCGGATATTGTTAATGAGAAAGTTTCCGTAAAATCGACCTGTGTAAACCAAAAAACGGGAATAAGAATTGCCAAGGCAAAAACCGTAATATCTCCGAGAATTTTGTTTATTCGATGTCCGAAGTAACTCAAAAGAGCACCGCCTGCGATTATAAGTAATAAAACTACTAAGCTGTTCATATTTTTAATTGCTTAATTTCTTATAAATAATTTATTAATTCAATGATAAATTCGGTAATACACTGTGAATGTATCCGGCTTTATCAAAAAGTTCATTGGTTGCTTTTGTAAGATAATCCGTAATTAAATCGGGATAAATTCCTACGCCTATTATTACAATTGCCAATACCGACATAGCAACAATTGCATTCCAAGTCGGGTTGTGTACTTCAACTTCTTCATGTTGTTGTCTGAAATACAGTCGTCCGATAATTTTAAAATAATATACAACTTCCACTACGGCAACTAACAGTATTAATGCAATAACAAAGTAAAGATTACTGTCAGCCGTTGCGACCAACATATTTAATTTTCCCCAAAATCCGGAAAAAGGCGGCAGTCCGACAATGGCAAAAGCACCCAGACCGAACATAAGAGAAGTAAAAGGCATTATTTTACCGAAGCCGTCTAAGTCTCGTATTTTTTTCTGTTTTGTTGAATAGGTTAAGAAACCGGAAGCTAAAAACAGTAAAGATTTGATAATTGCATGATTAAACATTAAGAATAAACCGGCAAAAATTCCTGCTTTCGTATTAAAACTGAAAGCTACCATAATCAATCCCATTTGTCCGATACTCGAATAAGCGAGCATTCTTCTTAATCGGGTTTGTCTCATAGCTGAAAATTCTGCAAAAATGATGGTTATTATTCCCATTATTAATAACAGGTCGAAAATTCCGTCAACTTCCAAAACCGTATAGAATACTCTTACCAAAGCATAAATTCCTGATTTTGCCAACATTCCGGCAAAGGATGCCGCTACCGGACCCGGAGCTTGTGAATAAGCATCGGGAACCCAACCGTTCATCGGGAACATTTCCGCTTCAATTCCTAATCCTATCATAAATAATATTGCAATAATGCTTTTCATTTTAGGATCGATTGATTGAGCTTTAACGGCAATCTCCGCCATATTTAAAGTGCCGACTTGTTTATACAGTAATAAAATGGCAAGTAAGATAAAGGTTGATGATAACGAACCGATTAATAAAAATTTGAATGCCGCTTCGGCACTGTCTCTGCCTTTATAGAATGCGGTTAATCCGTAAGATGAAATAGCCGTAATTTCCAAGAAAACAAACATGTTGAAAATATCACCCGTTAATACGACACCGATTGAACCGGCTACCATTAGCATTAACAGTGTGAAATATTTTTTGGAATTATCGAAGCCGACTTTTTTAAAGTTGTAGCTGTAAACCCAAACCAGAAAGGCAAGAAATGTTATTAGTGTTACAATAAGCCCGCTGAATTCACTGAATACCAAATTGATACCCCACGGCGGAGCCCATCCTGCCATCTGAATAATAATCGGTTTCCCGGGTACTAAATTCAAATACAAATCAAAAGAAATGTATGCCAAAAAAGCAAACACCAAACCGGGAATAATACCTATTAAGGGTTTATATATTTTTCCGAACAACGGCAATAAAAAAGCCGTTAATAAAGGAAGTGCGATGAAATATACAGGATCTGTTATTACCATTTTAAATTCTTTATTTCGTCAATATTAGTAGTATTGTGTTTTCTGTACAGTCTTACAACAAGTGCCAATGCAACTGCCGTAACACCGAATCCGATAACAATTGCAGTCAGAACCAATGCTTGCGGTACCGGGTCAACCATTACAACATTTTTTCCGACAACTGCCGGTGAAAAAATCGGTGCCGTACCGGAAGTAATATATCCTACGGCAACAAACAGTAAATGAAGTCCCGAATCAAGAATTGATAAACCGATAACAATTTTTACCAGATTTTTCTTAACCAAAGCGGCATATAATCCCAGCAACATTAAAAAAAATGCCGTGCCGTAAATACCGTATGTCAAAAATTCTTGCATATTATTATATCTTAAAAATTAAAATTTAATTTTCTTCCGGATCTAATCCGGTTTCTTTTATTGTTAATAAAGTATCCAAAATACCGGTAATTTCGGCACCCACTTTAAAACCTACGGCAACATAGATAATTCCGATAATTCCGCCGCTTAATAAATCGTTTAATTTGCCTGCCGGTAAAAAGTTTTCAAGAAAATTATGATTATTCGCATAAATCAAACCGAACAATCCTAAAACTACGAATGTTGTACCTGCCAAAGCTTCAATCCAAGTTAACGCATTATGTTCGATAAAGAATTTTCTGTAAGAAACTAACATTAACAAGAAACCGGTTGCTATAATTGCACCGCCTTGGAAACCGCCGCCCGGAGTTAAATGCCCGTGAATAAAAACATAAGCACCTAACATAATCGTAAACGGAAAGATTACTTTGGCTCCGGTTTGTACCAAAGCACTTGCTTCGGGTGCCGTTCTTTGCGGGTTAAGTCCGGAATCATGCGATCTTCGACGATATAAAATACTTCCGAGTGCCGTTGATGCCAAAAACAATACGGTTACTTCGCCTAAAGTATCAAAGCCCCTGAAATTAACAACAATTGAAGTTACTACATTGGCAACTTTTAAGTCATTCGGTGATTTGTTAAGATAAAATTCTTTAACCCCTTTTACCAAATCTGCACCGAAGGGTATTGCAGCAAATGCACTTAAAAGATAATATGCAATAACACCGAGAAAACCTATGATAATTATTTTTTTCATCTTGTGTTTATTTATCTTCGAAACGTTTTGTGTTTCTTACGGTTATAACAAAAATAATAGTACTTAACGCAATACCGATAGCTGCTTCCGTCAAAGCCACATCAGGTGCCTGCAATAAATAAAACAGCAATGATAAAACCAAACTGATTACGGAAGTTGCAATTACGGCATGTATCAAGTCTTTTTTCACAACAGCGTAAAAACCTGCGATGATTAATACGGCTAATGAAATAATTGTCAGGATAATTTCTATGTTCGTCATTATTTATCCTCCTTTTTTTGTAAATTTTCAATTTCTTCTTCGTAAGCATCACCCACTTTCTCATCTTTTACTAAAGGCAATTGATGAGCTTTATGACTTCCTCTTGCCAAAGCGTGTGAACTGAGCGGGTTGGCAATTGCAATAAATACAACAATAATTAATGTTTTAATAAACCATTCCGGTTGAAGAAAACCGATACCTATAATACTGCTCATTGCACCCAAGGTACTGGCTTTTGTGCCGGCTTGAAGTCGTGTGTATAAATCAGGCATTCTTAAAATTCCCAGTCCTCCGAGAAAAAGAAACGCAGCACCGATACTTACAAAAAAATAACCTATGTAATTTAATATTTGCATTTTTTCAAAATTTGTCGAGTAAAAATTAAATCTATATTCCCCCTTCGAGATAACGAGCTATCGTTATAACTCCGATAAAACCAAGGACGGCATATACTAAAGAAACATCAATATAGATATATCGTTTCATCAGAAAGCCGAGAATAACTAACACGGCAATTAACATAACCGATAAAGTATCTAATGCCATAACTCGGTCGGAAGCCGTAGGTCCTTTTATAAATCGAATAACTGCGAATACAGCTCCGAGTGAAATAACTGAAATAATAATTATAAAAAACAAGTCCATATTAATTATATATTTTTATTAAAATGTCTTCAAATTGTTTTGCAATTTCTCTGTATGCAGTTTCTTCGTCGGCTCCGGTAACATACAGCCAGTGAATAAAAAATTTGTTATCGATAATATCCACTGTTAAGGTTCCGGGCGTAAGCGTAATACTGTTTGCCAATAACATCTTGGCAAACGGTGAAGTTAATTTACTTTCAAATTCTACGATACCCGGATTAATAGGAAGTTTCGGGTTAATTACAATTTTTGCAACATCAAAATTGGCTTTTATTAATGCGATTATAAAAACAAAAAAGTATTGCACCATATATAATATACGTTTCGGAGATAACGATTTTAATCCTGCCTGTGTAAAACTTTTATACGAAAAAATTGAAACCGTAAAACTCAATAAAATACCTGTTATAACTTCCGCAAAAGCGAATGTAGTCGTAAAACCCAGCCAAACAAGAAATAATATTAACCAAGTATAAATAAATCTGTTTAGTTTTGAAACACTTATTCCCATCTTATTTTACATTAATATTTGTTCGCCGACAAAAGTAATTTAATATACAAATCAAAATACAGATATATAGATATTATAAAACATAAATACATGTGTGCTGTATCAAAATACGGAACATATAATATGTAATTAGCTGCATGTAAGATATTTGTATGTTTATTTTTAATCGTTATAAATTCCGAATACAACTATGTTATATAAAATATTTATGATTTGCATTAAACAATATTATTTTTTTTATGATAAAGATATATTGAAACTTTATTAACTTTGAAAAAATATTTATTTTTGTAA
>CAZCPV010000079.1:0-5357 GCA_964500765.1 uncultured Draconibacterium sp. | reverse complement strand
GAAAGTTTTGGTAAAAATGCGTTTGGTTTTGTGAAAAATATTTATTTTTGTAAGAACATTATAAACTAATATAAAATGATAAATTTCAGGAAATTAATAACACTTATATTCGTTATTTGCTTTGGCTTTAATAATCTTGTATTTTCTCAAAATTGGAAAGATTTAAAAAAACTCACCAAAAACAAAACCGTAACTGCCGTTAAAAACAAATCAAAACACATTATCAATAAAACAGAAAATTTTTTAACACCCGGAATAAAAAATACCTACGGTATTTCAAGTCAATACATCAATAAAAAATATGAAAAACTTTGGAAAGAAACTCTGATAAAATTTTCGCAAAGTTACAGCGTAACCGATTTTAATTATGCAGTTTCCTACGGTGATAATTCAACACCCTACGAATCAAAAAACAATATAAAACAAGCAAAAAGTTTTGCCTACTACTTGGCAGACCCGACCAATACAAACGAAATGCCGCCGAAAGTAAAGGGGCAAAATTACAACTATACCGGTGAAATCATGTATGCTTCAAGCAGTTATAAATCAGCTGAAAAGTTTTTCCTGAAAGCCCTGAATCTTTATAAAAAAAACAAATTAACCGACTCAACATTTGCAATTCTGACATTAAGCAATTTAGGTTTGCTGTACCACACTACCGGTCGTTATGCACTGGCAAAAGAATATTCATTTAAAGCATTGGAAAAACGGAAAAAATCTAAAAACAAAATCGGTTATGCAGCTTCACTTAATAATATTTCGGTTTTATATAAAGATATGGGTTTATATACCGATGCAGAAGATTACATTATTCAGGCAGAAAATTATTTAAAAAAAATCGGAAATGATAAAACAATTAAATATGCCGTTGTATTGAATAATCATGCCATGATTTATGTGATGACGGGAAAATACAAAGATGCCGAAACCTTAATGAAAAAAGCATTGAATATTGCCAACAAAGAAATTCGTGAAAAATCGCCGAGTTATATTCGTATGAAAGTAAATTTGGCCTTACTTTATCAACTCACCAAACGCTACGACGAAGCCGAAAAAATATATCTCGATGCCATAAAGGTCAAGAAAAAAAGAATGGGAACAAAACACCCCGATTATGCTGTTTTACTGTCAAATACGGCATCTTTATACCAACAAACGGGACGTTACGACAAAGTTGAATCGCTGCTGAAACAAGCGGCAACTATTTTTAAAGACCAATTCGGTACCGACCACCCTTCTTATGCCAAGGCAATTTATGAATTAGCTCTGTTTTATCAATCGCAAAACCGAATTTCCGAAGCCGAACCCTTATATGAAGAAGCATTTGCAATTCAACAAAAAAAACTCGGAGCACATCACCCGGCATTAACCGAAACCGAAGAACATCTTGCAATTTTATACTGGCAAAAAGGAGAACTTGCAAAAGCGGCGGAAACCTACCGCAAAGCATTAAATGAATATATTTATCAAATAAATACCTTTTTTCCGGCGATGAATGAATACGAAAAAACCAAATTTTGGGAAACCATTCATCCTAAATTCATACGATACTACAATTTTGCCCTTGATGCCTATCCGGAAATACCCGAAGTAAAAGCTATGCTTTATAATTTTCAAATTGCAACCAAAGGTTTGTTGCTTAATTCTTCGAGAAAAGTAAAAAATCAAATTTTACACAGCGGAAACAGAGCTTTAATATCGGAATTTAACAAGTGGCAAGATACCAAAAATTATTTGGCAAAACTTTATACCTATTCCGACGACGAACTCAATGAAAAGAAAATAAATATTGATTCGGTTGAAACCCTTGTTTCAAATATTGAAAAAGATTTGAATAAAAAATCGGCAGCTTTCAAAGGTTCGCATTCAAGTAAACCTATTGATTATAAGCAAATTGCATCAACCTTAAAGCCAAATGAAGCGGCATTGGAAATAATTCGTTTAAATAAATACAATTATTTAATGCCCGACGAAAATAAGATAACATACATCGCATTGGTTTTGAAAAATAACGGCAAACTTCCGGAAATTGCTTTTAATAACAACGGAATAAAAATGGAATCTTCCGATGTTGACGAATATCATAAAAATATTCATTCCGGCAAGGCAATGACCGATTTTTACGATTATTATTGGAAATATATAAATCCTTTAACTTCCGGTGTTCACCGAATTTATGCTTCCGTTGACGGTATTTACAATCAGGTTAACCTGAATACCGTTCAATTACCTTCCGGAAAATTTCTGTTCGATGAAAAAGACATTCGTTTTGTTACCAATACAAAAGATTTACTCAATAAAAAGCACAATTACAATACGAAAAAAGCATTTTTGGTAGGATTTCCGGATTATCAACTGGATTTACCCGATAAATTTGCACAATTGCCGCCTTTGCCGGGAACTCTGAAAGAAGTTGAACTGATAAAATCTTTATTGAAAAAAAATTATTGGCATGTAAACGAATATACCCGAAAATATGCAAAAGAAGAAGCGGTAAAAAATATAAACAATCCTTATGTTTTGCATTTGGCAACTCACGGTTATTTTATTGAAGACAAAAGCAATACAACAGAAGACACACGTTCGTTCGGTATAGAACAAGTGCGTGCATATCAAAATCCGTTATTGCGTTCGGGTTTATTATTTGCCGGTGCCGACAAAACAATTTTGGATTTAAACACAACAGACAACAAAGACAAAGACGACGGTATTTTAAATGCTTTTGAAGCTTTGGTTCTTAATTTGGATAAAACGGAATTGGTTGTATTAAGTGCCTGCCAAACCGGTCTCGGCGAAATAAAAAACGGCGAAGGGGTATACGGTTTGCAACGTTCGTTTCAAATGGCGGGAGCCAAATCGGTAATAACGAGTTTATGGGAAGTAAGCGACGAAGGCACGCAGGATTTAATGTCGGCATTTTATAAATATTGGTTGCAATCGGGCGATAAACACGAAGCATTTCGCAAAGCAAGAGCCGATATAAAAGCAAAATACAAATATCCGTTTTATTGGGGGGCTTTTGTGCTTACGGGTGAGTAAAATAGGGAGTATCAAGAAATGTCAATTTGTTTTATAATGAATATATTATAATATTATTCGATACCAAGGGTATTTTACGGCACCGATTTCTATAAAAAATTGCTCCGGAAAATGTTCAAAACCGAAAAAATCAAGCGTTAAAGCTTTTTCCGAATGTTGTTTGATGTAATAATCGATTAATCCGTACAGAGCTTTTTTGTATTCAGCTTCTTTGGTTTGTACGGCATGGATAATATTTACTTTATAGTGTGAACTGATAAACAAAACAGCGGCAATCAGGCGATTTTTGTCGTTAAAAGCACCGTAAATTTGCCCGAGTCCTTTTCGCAGCGAAACGGCGGATAAGCGTCTTAAAATATCAATGTCTTTTCGGTTTAAAGATTTTGTAAGCGAAGACAGCAGGGTAATGCCGTTGGGCAAAATACCGGTATTAAAAAAAACGTTTTCCGATTCCGAAATGTCTAATTGCTTGATAATAAAGTCTGTATTTGCTCGCTTGATATCTTTATAAGGTCTTATTAAATCCGATTTCCATGAAAATCCGATTTTAACTTTGGAAGCTTCTTCGGTTAAATCTTTATTATCGCTTGTAAAAGAAACAAATTTTGCGAAAAATTTTGCAAGTTCCAAAAATATTTTTTTTGTATCACGGCTTATTTCTTTTGGTGAATAAATATCCGTTTTATGTTGAAATTTGTAATTTTTCACAAACCCGATAAAAAGAAAAGATTTTACCGGCAGCGGCATCACAGCTTGATAATTTCCTTTTACGATACCGTACCAATTATCGTTTACGGAATCTAAAAACCATGAATAGCCGAAGATATCACCGTTTTGCGAACGGGCTATACACCTGTCCCACAAGATACTGTCAATATCTTTGTTTTTTATGATTCGGATATCCGGCATGGTTTATATTATTCTTTCATCTGCAAAACTATAATATTTTTTATACGAAACAATCAGGTGGTCGAGAAATGAAATGTCAAGTAATTCGCAAGCCGATTTTAATTTTTTTGTAAGATTAATATCGGAATTGCTCGGTTTTATATTGCCGGAAGGGTGGTTGTGGCAAACAACAATACCCGATGCGGTTTTTTCGAGGGCTGTTTTTAAAATGATTTTTATGTCGGTAACCGTTCCGGAAACGCCGCCGCTGCTTATTCGTTTCATTTCAATAATTCTATTGGCTCGGTTAAGCATAATCAGCCAAAATTCTTCATACGGCAAGTCGCCGAGTTTTTGCCCGAAAATTTCAAAAACCGTTTTACTGCTTTTAATTTGTTTTCGTTCGATAACTTCCGAAATATTTCTTCGCTTTCCGAGTTCTAATGCGGCAACAATCGAAATTGCTTTGGCTTCCCCTATGCCCTTGTATTTTTGCAGATCGTTTATGCTTAATTTGGCAAGTTCGTTCAGGTTATTTTTGTTATCCGCCAAAATGCGTTTCATGAGTCCTACGGCAGATTCGTTGCGATTGCCGGAGCCGATTAAAATTGCCGATAATTCAGCATCGGATAAGCTCTCGATACCTTTCGACAATAATTTTTCGCGCGGTCGATCGTCTGCCGCCCAATTTTTTATACTTTTTCCGTTATTTTTATTTTTTTTAATCAATTTTTTATTTTTTAACAGTCTTTATATTAATAGATTATATCCTTTTGCAAAATTTTACCGGTTTTATTTGTGGAATCTTGTTTCTATTTACATCTATATATCAAACAACATAAACAAACAACTAATCTAAACTTTAAAACTACACAAACCTGAATCAAAAACAAGGAAAACTTTTGAACTGCTTCTTTACCGGAGCAGTTTTTTTATATTCTTATTCCCATTATAAGAATATCATCAATTTGTTCAAAATCACCTTTCCAAATTTTGAACTCGGCAACTAAAATGTTTTTTTGTTCACTTAAAGTTTTGTCGGATATTGATAATAATAATTTGCGTAAACGTTTTGTTGAATATTTTTTCCTGACTATTTCATTAAATTGGTCGATAAAACCGTCCGTAAACATCCAAATAATATCACCTTTTTTTAAATGCAATCTGTGGTTTGTAAAGGGTTTCTCTGTATGAAAAACAGCAACGGGTTGTCTGTCTGCTTTATAAATTTCAAGTTCTTTTTTATTGTTTTTTTCGGTAACAACATAAATCGAATTAAATGCTCCGGCACAGTTTCCTTCAAAAGTTTTAAAATTAAATGAAAAAACAGACATATCCCAGCCGTCTTTTTGCTCATAGAAATTTCCTGTTTGGTTTAATCGGTGTTTTATTTTTGTTCTCAGATTGTTTAGGATAACATCCGGGCGAAT
>CAZCPV010000078.1:7015-11691 GCA_964500765.1 uncultured Draconibacterium sp. | reverse complement strand
GCAATTTTATTCGGATTATTGATTTTTTCTGTTATAACTTTTTCCGCATTTAAAATTTACGATGACGGAGATGATTTCGAACTTGCAAAAAGTTTTGATTTATTTCACGATGTTGTTCGCGAAATAAGAATGTATTATGTTGATGATGTTGATATTCCGAAGTTGATAGGCGAAGCAACAAACGAATTTTTGCAAAAATTAGACCCGTACACCGTATTTTATCCCGAAAATAAAATCGAAGATTATAAATTGATGACAACGGGTGCCTACGGCGGAATAGGAGCAAGTATTTACGACAGAAAGGACTTTTTGCTTGTTAATGATATTATCGAAAAATCGCCGGCAGACAGTTTCGGTTTAAAAATAGGAGATAAAATTATTGCCGTAAACGGAATACAAATTACCGGAAATAATATTTCGGAAATACGAAAAAACTTGAAAGGAGAACCGGGAAGCGAATTAAATTTAACGATAAAAAGATACGGTTCGGAAAATCCCGTACAAAAAAAGATAATCAGAAAAAAAATACAATCTCCGCTTGTTCCCTACTCTTCTGTTTTTAAAGGAAATATCGGCTATATTCAGTTAAGTTCTTTTCGGGCAAATGCGGCAAGCGAATTTCAAAAAAAATTACAAGATTTAAATTCCGAAAAGAAATTGTCGGGATTAATTATTGATTTGCGAGGAAATCCGGGCGGATTGCTGAACGAAGCCGTTCAAATTGTAAATTTATTCGTTCCCGAAGGCAGCGAAATTGTGTTTACCAAAGGTCGCGTAAAAAACTGGAATCACGATTATACGGCAAAGAAAAAACCGCTTTTCCCCGACTTACCTTTGGTTGTTTTAATTAACAATCGTTCGGCATCGGCATCCGAAATTGTTTCCGGTGCTTTGCAGGATTTAGACAGAGGGGTTATTATCGGGCAACGTTCTTTCGGAAAGGGCTTGGTTCAAATTACCCGAAAAACCGAATATAACACGCGAATAAAAATTACGACCGCCAAATATTATATTCCGAGCGGAAGATGTATTCAGGCAATTGATTATTCGCATCGAAATCCGGACGGAAGCGTAGGAAAGGTTCCCGATTCTTTAATTTCCGAATTTAAAACAAAAAACGGGCGAAAAGTTTATGACGGCGGCGGGATAGAGCCCGATATTTTAATTCCGAAAGATACTTTGAGCAAATTTTCAAAAGATATATTGCAAAATTTTGACTTGTTCGATTTCTGTACAAAATATTATTATGAACATAAAACGATACCGCCGGTAAATGATTTTCGTATTACAAATTCGATTTATAACGAATTTATAAATTATGTTGAAAGCAGAAATGATAATTTTCGGTCGGAATCCGGAATGCTTGCCGAAGAACTTGCCGAAACGGCGGAAAATGAACATTACGAACAAGCAATTATCGTTAAAATTAAAGAACTGCAAAAAGAATTAAGCATTGATAAAAAAAGGGCATTAATGCAATTTAAAGAAGAAATTATACCCTTATTGGAACAGGAAATAATAAAAAGGTACTATTTCGGAACAGGAATGATTCGGGATAAAATGAAATTTGACAAATCGTTGAAAAAAGCAAAAACCGTTTTATCCGACAAAGAAATATATCAAAAAACATTGTCCGGAATCAACAATTAGTTAGAAAATAGTAAGATAAATTTGACTTTCCGGAATAATATTTGTATTTTTATAAAAAGTTTTTCTACTTTTGTCTGAAAACAAACTAATATGTTTCCTGATAAGATAGAATTACAAGCAGGACAAGATACGCCGGGAGTGATTTTTGATTCGGAAGAAAATCAATTTTTATTGACCGGACGCTCTTTTCCCGCCGATGCCGATAAGTTTTATCAACAGTTGATTAAATGGTTGGACGATTATAAAAATGCAGGACCGAAAGAAGCGATAGTTTTTGATGTTAAGATGGAATATTTTAATACGGCTTCCGCAAAATTGTTGTTAGACCTGTTTTTTAAATTGGAAGATATAAATGAAAGCGGTTTTCCGGTAAGCATTCGCTGGTATTCGTTTGAAGAAGACGAAGATATGCAGGAAGCGGGCGAAGAATTCGAAGAAATTGTGGAATTGGATTTTGACTTTATTGAATACGAAGATGAAGAATAATTAACAAAAATATTAAGTTTTTCCTTGTACGTTTGATTTTGAGTTTGAAGACCCGTTTTGCAAAGCATTTCGGGTCTTACTCTTTTTCGGCACCCGCATGTTTGAGAGCCGAATTATAATCTTCGGGTGTGTTAATGTTTTTTAATAAGTTTTCGTTGTAAAAAGTCTTTTCCGATATATCAAGTATTTTGTACCGGGTTTTTTTTATTATGTCTCGAATTTTATAATTGCCGATTTTTATTTCCTCCGAAAAAATTTCCGAAACTTGTTTTGAATAAATACCGATTAAAGGATGGAGTTTGTTTTTTCCCGAAATAATAAGTACCTCTGTTTTGCTTGTATTGTTTTTCAGTAAAAAATCAAAGAGTTCTTTAGTAACAAACGGTGTATCAACACTTACAATAATATTTTTTTCAGATTCCGATGCGGAAAGTGCTGAATAAATACCGCCGGCAGGTCCTGTATTTTTTATTTTATCTTTGATTATTTTTGCCCCTTCGATTTTTATTTCCGGATTGTTGGTGCTGATTAAGACAGTACGGCAAAACGGGTTTAATTTTTCAAAAAGAATTTCAAGTAACGTTTTATTCCCGATTTTCAGTAATGCTTTGTCTGTTCCCATTCGGCTGCTTTTGCCTCCGGCAAGGATAATTCCGTTTATGTTATTGTTTTTTTGTTGCCGCAAAATCACAAATAGTTCTTGTTTTAAACAATAATCAAACACATAACTAATTTCTAACCTCTATCTTTTAATCTCTTGTTCCTAACGATGGAAATATGAAATTTTGGGCATTCTGAAACACCAATTTTTATTTACTGTTAATTCGTTCATATTTACCACTTTCTGCCCAATTTTTTATATTATATGTTGTAGTTCGTTTTTATATCATTTCAAAATTTCGTTTCACTTTGACAAATTTATCTGCAATTATCCGTTTCGTGTTTTCTCTTTCAGGATAGTCTTTTTGTAAAAATTCAATTGTAGAATTATTTTTAATTTCACTAATCATTTCCGGATTTTCTACAATTTGTCTTATAAAGTCAAACGATAATCCCAAATTTCTATTTATTGTTTCTTTATTTGTCATTTCTTAATCTTTTTAATATATCTGTTTCTATAAAATTCCCATCGGTCTTTTAAATCTTGTTCTGCATATGATAATGCAGTTTCAAGATTATCAAATTCAATTACTTGTTTCTCTTTATCTCCGTTTGGAAATAAAACGTCTCTGTGGAAAAATCCATGTGCACAATCATATCGAACTATTGCATACCACTTTCCGTCAATTAAAGTCTCATACTGAACAACTATATCAATAACCCTTCCGTTTTCAACAGTAATTCGCATTCTAATTCTCTCATTACTGTATTTGTCCAAATATTTTAAAAATTCTTTCTTTCCCAAAGCTGTTAACTTTAATTACAAAAATACGATGTTTTTTTTATTATTACGCAATTATTTTCGTTTATGAACTACAACTCTTAATTCCTAACCTCTAATGAGCAACAAGCCAATTATCTCCGAAATTTGTATCAACAATTAAAGCAACGGAGAGTTGTGCCGCATTTTCCATTTCTTGTTTAACAATTTTTTCCAATTCTTTAATTTCATTTTTCGGTACATCAAAAACCAATTCGTCGTGGACTTGTAAAATCATTTTTGCGTTCAGCCCGGCTTCGTTGATTTTTGCAAAACAGCGGTTCATGGCAATTTTAATTATGTCGGCAGCCGAGCCCTGTATGGGTGCGTTTATTGCGTTTCGTTCGTCGTTGCTTCGCAGCAGCGAATTTCTCGAATTTATGTTCAGAAGTTGCCTTTTTCTGCCGAAAATTGTAGAAACATAAGCTTGCTCTCTTGCAATTTTTATGCTTTTGTCCATATATTCTTTTACGCCGGGGTAAGTGGCAAAATAACCGTCAATCAACTCTTTGGCTTCCGAACGCGGAATTTCCAAATTTTGGGCTAAGCCGAAAGCCGAAATACCGTATATAATACCGAAATTGGCGGATTTTGCCTTACTTCTCATTTCTTTAGTAACTTCGTTAAGCGTTACACCGAAAATTTTTGCCGCCGTTGCCGCATGTATATCTTCGTTGTTCCGGAAAGCTTCGAGCATATTTTTATCTCGGCTCAGGTGTGCCATTATGCGAAGTTCGATTTGAGAATAGTCGGCGGCAAATAAAACATGATTTTTATCGGAGGGAATAAATGCTTCTCTGATTTTTTTACCGTCTTCGGTTCGTATCGGAATGTTTTGCAGGTTCGGGTTGGTTGAACTTAATCTGCCGGTTGCCGTAACTGCCTGATTGTATGAGGTGTGTATTTTTCCGGTTTTCGGGTTAATCAGTTCCGGAAGTGCTTTAACGTAAGTCGAAAGAAGTTTTGCCAAACCCCTGTAATCTAAAATTAAGTTAATAATCGGGTGTTTGTCTTTGAGCTTTTGCAATTCATCTTCGCCGGTGGCATATTGTCCTGTTTTTGTTTTTTTCGGTTTGTCCGTAATTTTTAATTTTTCAAAAAGTATCACACCCATTTGTTT
>CAZCPV010000078.1:0-6915 GCA_964500765.1 uncultured Draconibacterium sp. | reverse complement strand
ATCTTCGCCGGCGTATTCTTTTACTTTTTCGACCTCAATATTTCTCATCGAAAGTTGATTTTTTCCTTTTTTGCCGATAAGTGTTTCGATTGAAACCGGATTATAATTCAAATAATTTTGTGCCAAAACGGTCATGTTGTGCCGCTTTGCCGGTTCGAGCAAGTAATGAGCAAGCATGGTGTCGAAAAGTTTTCCGGACACGTTTATACCGTAGTTTGCAAGAACAATGATGTCGTATTTTATGTTTTGTCCGATTTTTTTTATTTCGGAATTCTCCAAAACGGGCTTTACCAAATCAATAATTAATCGGATTTTTTCTTTATCTTCGGGAACGGGAATGTAGTATGCTTCAAATTTTCGGTATGAAAAAGAAATTCCGACAAGTTCGGCAAGATGCGGGTCGGTTCCCGTGGTTTCGGTATCAAAACAAAACTCTTCGGTTTTTTCTAATTTTGAAACAAGATTTTTAATGTCTTCTTCGGTTTCCGTAAGCAGGTAATTGTGTTCTTCGGTGTTTATATCTTTGTAATTGTTAAAGTTTTCGGAATTTGCATTTTTTGTCGTTGTTTCTGCGGCAATGTTACCGAAAAGACTGCCTTGTGAAACTGTTTCTTGTTTTCCCGGAATAATTCGTTTTGCCAATGCCCCGAATTCTAATTCTTTAAATAATGTTTCGAGTTTTTTATAATCCGGTTCTTTTTTTTCCAGTTCTTTTTCATTAATTTCAACAGGAACATCCAAAGATATTGTTACAAGTTCTTTAGAAAGCTTAACTAACTCTTTACTTTTTTCAACATTTTCTTTTTGTTTGCCTTTCAGTTCGTTAAGATGCTCGTACAATCCTTCGACATTTTTATATTTTTGAATTAACTTTACGGAAGTTTTTTCGCCGACACCCGGTATTCCGGGAACATTGTCGGCAGTATCGCCCCAAATTGCCAAAATATCAATAACTTGTTCCGGATTTTCGATACCGTATTTTTCGCAAATTTCTTTTTCCCCGAGAATTTCCGCCTCGTTTCCGCCTCTTTTTGGCTTATACATAAAAATTTTATCCGAAACCAATTGCCCGAAATCTTTATCCGGAGTCATCATATAAGTCGTAAATCCGGCTTTTTCGGCTTTTTTGGCAAGCGTTCCTATGGTATCGTCGGCTTCAAAGCCCTCAATTTCGTAAATCGGTATGTTAAATGCTTTTATAATTTCTTTGATATACGGAACGGACTTTATAATATCTTCGGGAGTAGCGTCTCTGTGTGCTTTGTATTCGGGAAAAATTTTCGTTCTGAAACTGCCTGCCGGCGGGTCGAAAACAACGGCGATATGTGTCGGTTTTTCTTTTGTAAGAATTTCATTAAGCGTATTTACAAAACCGAGTATTGCCGATGTATTCAGCCCTTTGGAATTGTATCGCGGATTTTTTATAAAAGCGTAGTATGCTCTGAATATTAATGCGTAAGCATCAAGCAGGAAAAGTTTTTTTTCGGAATTTGACATAGTTTATTGATTATCGGATACAAACCATTCGGCATAAGAAGTTTCGGTTTCGTACAGTCTGACGGAAAACAAAGAAACATTTTCGGGGAGATATTTTTTTATGATATCGGAAAAGTGTATTACCATATTTTCGCAAGTCGGTTGATAATCGGTAGTTATAAACCGTTCAAACATTTCGGGAACATTTATGAAGTTTTTATACGGTGCTTTTTTGTTTAAAATTACGGCATGGTCAAACACGTCAACAATATGTGTTTTTACGATTTTTTTTAAGTCGCCGAAATCTATTACCATTCCGGTTTTTACACTGTTATCATCAGATATCGGTTTGCCGATTACCGTTACGAAAAGTTTATAGGTGTGCCCGTGAATATTTTTACATTTTCCGTCGTAATTCCACAAAGCGTGGGCAGCTTCAAAATTAAACTGTTTGGTTACTCTTATTTTGCTCATATTGCATTTTTTTATGCAAATATAACAAAAAAGGATTTATGCACAGTTTATTCTTGAAGTTTGAAAGAAATTATGTCAATCACAATCCGAACATTTATTCAAACATTCGATAATATGTTTTAAATTATTGTTTTGCAAGAAATAATATGAATTTTTTCCGTCTCTTTCGGATAATAATACCCCTTTATCTTTCAGAATACCGAGATGATGTGAAGTGGTTGATTGTTCGATATTAAGCGTTTGATGTATTTCGGTAACGGTAAGTTTTTTATTTTCTGACAGCAGGTTCAAAATGGCTACTCTCAACGGATGAGCCATTGCTTTTAATATTTTGGATGCTTTTTGCAGGCGTTCCGGATTCAGTAAGTTTCTGTTTTCCATAATTTTTGTTGTTAAATCTTTTGCAAAATTACTGCCGATAAATATGAAATAAAATGACAATTATCATATTTAGATAATTTCATGTTTTACCTTAAATCCGCCAAGTCAGGGCTTCACTGTATTAATTTACAGAAAGTTAAGGGGCAGTTCGTATTACTTTAATTCGAAAAGTGAAGCCCTGACTATCAAAAATTGTGCTTTTGTCAAAAAAATAATTGTCAAAAAAGAATATTTTTTACATTTGCAGCCCTAATTTTTATAAATGATTCGTTCAAAAGACCCGAATATTAAAACGTCAATTTTTGCCGTAATGTCAAAAACGGCAAAAGAATATAATGCCGTAAATTTATCGCAGGGATTTCCGGATTTCGGCGTGTCGGAAGATTTAATTTCTCTTGTAAACAAGTATATGAAAGCCGGCTTTAATCAATATGCACCGATGCCGGGTGTGCCGGTTTTGAGAGAGAAAATTGCCGAAAAAATTCAAAAACTGTACAATTACAAATATAATCCGGAAACGGAAATAACGGTTACAGCCGGCGGAACCCAAGCACTGCATTCGACGATTTCAACGATTATTCACGAAGGAGACGAAGCAATTATTTTTGAACCGGCTTACGACAGTTATGCTCCGGTTGTGCGGCTTAACGGCGGTCGTCCGGTGTATGTTCGTTTAAAATATCCGGATTATGCCGTAGATTGGGATGCCGTAAACCAAATGATTAATTCAAAAACCCGTTTAATTATAATAAATTCGCCTCAAAATCCTTCCGGAAAGGTTTTTTCGGAAGAAGATATGTTGAATTTAATCAGAATTGTTTCCGGTACGAAAATATTAATTCTCAGCGATGAGGTTTATGAACATATTATTTTTGACGGAAAAACTCACAACAGCATTGCAAAATATCCGGAATTGGCGGAACGCAGTATTTTGGTTTTTTCTTTTGGAAAAGTGTATCATGCAACCGGATGGAAATTGGGCTATTTTATTGCTCCCGAAAAAATTACCGAAGAAATTCGTAAAATTCATCAATTTACGGTGTTTGCCGCCAACACGCCGATACAATATGCAATTGCCGAATATTTAAACAGAGAAGATGAATATTTAAAATTACCGGAATTTTATCAAAAGAAAAGAGATTTTTTTAATGCTATGCTGCGAGATATCGGCTTTGATATTATTCCTGCCGGCGGAACCTATTTTCAAACCGTAAATTTTTCAAACTTAACGGATGAAACGGATTTTCAATTAGCCGAACGCTTAATTAAAAAGTTTGGTGTTGCTGCAATTCCGATGTCTTCTTTTTATCATAATGAAGAAAATACAAAAACATTACGGTTTTGCTTTGCCAAAAAAGACGAAGTGTTGGAACAAGCTGCCGAAAAACTCGGTAATTTTTATATCCAAGCTAAAAAACAATTAGATTTATTTAAGAAACCGGAAAATCATTAATAAATCCGGAATTTAACTTTGATGCCGGATATAGTGAAATCAGCGTGCCGAGAGACATAACGGAGAAAAAAGTAAGAATAAAATCCGAAATTTTCATATTTACCGGATAAGCGTCAACAATATACATCCCGTCGGAAGGAAAGGTTACTAAGCCGTATTTTTGTTGTGCAAAACAAACGGCGGCACCCAAAACAATCCCGATTAAAGCTCCGCCGAAAGAAATCAGCCAACCTTCGATGAAAAAAATTCGTTTCAGTTTTTTTTCGCTTGTACCCATACTCATCAGGGTAAATAAATCTCTTCGTTTTTCAATAATCAGCATACTTACCGAGCCGATGATGCTGAACGAAGCAATTAAGGTGATAAAAAGCATAATGATAAAAGCCGCCAAACGTTCCGATTTCATAACTTTATATACGTCAAATTGCTCATAAATATCTTTTATGATAAATTTTTCCCCGAGAATTTTTTGCATCTCTGATTTTATTTGTTCAATCTGCTCGGGATTTTTTACCAATACCTCAACATAGCTTACGGAAGAGCTGTCTCTGTTTGTTATTTTTTCGAGAACTTTTCCGGAAGTTAAAATATATTTTAAATCAAATTCGCTGTCAACCGAAACAATGCCTGCCGGAACAAGATTTACCCGGTTAAATGCTTGCTCGGGGTTTAGAAAATTTGTGTTTTTACGATTCGGAATCCATAACGAAACAGACTGACCTGTTGTAACGGAGATCCCTAATTTATATGCAATTCCGCCGCCCAAAACGGTATAGTTCAGGTTTTTTCCTTCGGTTTTAAAAACGCCGTCCCGTAATGTTTTTTTTAAATGAAAATATTTTTCATAATCATCGGGAATGCCTTTGGCCGTGCATATTGTTTGTTTGTTTCCGTATTTAAGCAAAATGTTTTCTTCAATAATTCCCGCAAAATATTTAATGCCGTTTAAGTGCTTTATTTCGGAAAATTCAGCTGTATTAATCTTGAATGTTTTTCCTTTTACGGGAAGAATTTTTAAATCCGGAGCATAAGAAGAAATTTGCTCGTTTATCAGATTTCCGAAACCGTTTATCGAAGATAAAACAATGATTATTGATGCCGTAGCTACGGCAACAACGGCAACGGAAATCCCCGAAATAACATTTATGGCATTTCTGTTTTTTTTAGAAAACAAATACCTTTTTGCAATATATAAAGGGAAATTCATTATTTTTTCAGTAAATTGTCAATTTTCTCGGCATAGTCTAAAGAATCGTCAATGTAAAATTGTAAATCCGGAATTTTTCTTACTTGATTTTTTATTCTGTTTCCCAATTCAAATCGTAAATTGCTTTTTTTTTCTTTTATTTCATTAAAAACTTCCGATTTGTTTTCTTCGGGAAAAATGCTTAAATAAATTCTTGCCAAACTTAAATCCGGTGCTGTTCTTACAACGGTTACGCTGATTAATTTATTTGAAAATTCATTTGCTTTACGTTGAAAAATAATACTCATTTCTTTTTGTATCAAGCCCGAAATCTTTTTTTGTCTTGTACTTTCCATAAAATTAAAATTTTTAAGCATTTAATAAAAATGAGATTAAAATTTGTATTTTTGAAGAAATTTATAAACCAAAATAACTAAATTATGTTTTCAAAAGAAATATATACGACAAGACGTAGAAATCTTATTAAACAGCTGACGTCGGGAATTATTATTTTTCCCGGAAACTCGGATGTTCCTTTT
The DNA here is from genome assembly GCA_964500765.1 of uncultured Draconibacterium sp. Classification (GTDB taxonomy): domain Bacteria; phylum Bacteroidota; class Bacteroidia; order Bacteroidales; family JAADGE01; genus JAADGE01. The sequence goes on along the minus strand of CAZCPV010000078.1, from coordinate 1,406 downwards.
AATTATCCCGCAAATATTTACACTTTTCGGCAAGACAGTTCTTTTTTATATTTTTTCGGTGTAAAACAACCCGATATTATCGGTATTATTGATATTGACTCCGGAGAAGATTATATGTTCGGAAATGATGTTGATATTGACGATATTATTTGGATGGGACAACAACCGACGATGAAAGAATTTGCCGGAAAAAACGGTGTAAAACAAACCTTCCCGCTTTCGCAGGCAGATGATTTTCTGGCAAAAGTACTTAAACAAGGAAGAAAAATCCATTTTTTACCTGCATACAGGGCACAAACGAAATTGCTTTTGGAAAAATTACTCGGTATTCCGGCAAATGATATTAACAATAATGTTTCCGAAGAGTTAATAAAAGCCGTTGTTAAATTGCGTTCGGTAAAAGAACCCGGAGAAATTGAAGATATTGAAAGAACCGTTGATGTAGCTTATGAGATGCACACAACTTCGATGAAATCGGCAGTACCCGGTGCCAAAGAACAAGAAATTTGCGGAAAAATTGAAGGAATCGCATTGGCACACGGCGGACCTGTCTCTTTCCCCGTTATTTTATCCGTAAACGGACAAATTTTGCACAACCACCATCACGAAAACGTTCTGAAAGCCGGACAACTGATGGTAACCGATGCCGGAGCCGAATCGCCTATGCATTATTGCAGCGATATTACCCGAACGACACCCGTAGGCGGAAAATTTTCTCAAAAACAAAAAGAAATTTACGAAACGGTTTTAAGAGCCAATACCGAAGTTATTAAAAATGCGAAACCGGGTATTTTTTATAAAGAAATGCACGTACTTTCGGCAAAAATTGTTGCACAGGGCTTAAAAGATATCGGATTAATGAAAGGCGATGTGGATGAAGCTGTTGCAAACGGTGCCCACGCATTATTTTATCCGCACGGTTTGGGACACATGATGGGATTGGATGTTCACGATATGGAAGGATTGGGCGAAAACTATGTCGGTTATGACGAAACCGTAAAACGCAGCGAGCAATTCGGTTTGGCTTTTTTACGTATGGCACGGAAATTAGAACCCGGCTTTGTTATTACCGTAGAACCCGGAATTTATTTTATTCCCGCATTAATTGATATTTGGAAAAAGGAAAACAAATTTGCGGATTTTATAAATTATCAAAAACTTGAAGAGTACAGAGATTTCGGAGGTATTCGTATTGAAGACGATATTTTGATTACGGAAGACGGATGCAGAGTTTTGGGAAAACCCATTCCGAAAACCGTAAAAGAAATTGAAGATTTGATGGAATAATTTAAAAATGACAAATAAAAAAAACCCTCATTTTTGAGGGCTTTTTTATTTATGAGATTTAAATTTATTTAATAATTAATTTCGAATTAAACACCTGCTTACCCGCAGTAATTTTTATA
>CAZCPV010000077.1:0-11746 GCA_964500765.1 uncultured Draconibacterium sp. | reverse complement strand
TTCCTTTGACCATATTAACATCATCGCCTCCGACTTCTTGTACGGCATATCCCAGTGATTTTTTTTCTCGAGAAATACCGAGGGCTGTTACAACAACTTCATCAATAGCTTCACTTGAAGGTTTCATTGTAACATTAATAATATTGCCCGTAATAGTAATTTCTTGAGTTTTTTTTCCGATATAGGAAAAAACCAAGATATTAGAACTGTTCGGAACATTAATAGAGTATGTACCGTCTGCAAGAGACATGGTACCGATTGTAGTTCCTTTTACAAGTACACTGACACCGGGCATTGCTTTACCGGCATCATCCGTAACCTTACCGGTTACCGTTTTTTGAGCGTAAATTTGCAAACTTAAAATTGAAAAGAAAGCAAATAGTAGCATTAGTTTTTTCATAAACAAACATTTTTAGTTAAACAATAAAAATTTACATCGTCAAATGTAAATATTTTAATATGAATTTACAAAATTTTAAATAATTATATTTTAAGTTTCTTTTATTAATTTATTCTTTAAGAAATTTATATATATTTGCAAACTTTAAATTTTAGAACTAAATATTATAATTAAAAAATGGCTACATTACAAAGAATCAGAAATGCAGGACCTATTATTGTTATTGTAATAGGTTTGGCATTAGTTGCGTTTTTATTAGGAGATGTTAATAAATTATTTTCGCGATCGGATCAAAATGTTGCGGAAATAAACGGTACGTCTGTTTCCATACAAGAATATCAGGCACGCTTTAAGAATTATGAAGAAGGGATGAAAATGTTGACGGGAAAATCTTCTTTAGATGAACAAAATCAAAAATACGTTAAAGAGCAAGTTTGGGATAAAATAGTAAAAAATTATTCGCTTTCAAAAACGTATGAAAACTTGGGGCTTGAAGTAAGTGATTTAGAATTGGCAAAAATAGTCAGCGGCGAAAATATTCAAACAGGATTAGACCCGCTTACAAGACAAATTTTTACCGATCCGAATACGCGTCAATTTAACTCGCAGGCAGCGGTTAATTTTTTCAGTAATGCAAATCAATCGGAAGAAGGGTTGCAAGTTGCGAAATTTCTTGAAAACGAAATGCGTGATAATCGAAAATATACAAAATACACTTCTTTAATATCTAAAGGATTGAATGTTACAACATTTGAAGCAAAACAATTGTATAAAGAACGTGTTAATGTTGTTGATTTTGATTACACTTCAAAAAAATATGCTTCGGTTCCTGACAGTACAATTTCAGTTACGGATAATGAGTTACAAGATTATTACGAGTCTCATAAGAACGATTACGAGCAAAAAGAATCTCGCGATATTGCTTATGTTACCTTAAATGTCGTTCCTTCCGAAGAAGATTTTCAAGTTGCAAAAAAAGATATTGAATATTATAAACAAGAGTTTGCGGAAGTTCCCGTTGATACTTCGGTAACCGAATTAATTGATTACGTAAATGCCAATTCGGAAGTTCCGTTTGACGATAAACATTATACATTAGAAGAACTTGGTGATACTGCATTATTTTATGCTTCATCGGATTCAGTTTTCGGGCCTGTTTTAGAAAACGGTTCTTATGTTTTAAAACGTGTTTTCGACAGAGTTATGATTCCGGATACTGTCGGTGCTCGTCATATTTTAATTCAAGTTGACGGACAGGTAATTAAAGATATTGAAAGAGCAACCGAAATAGCAGACAGTTTGAAAACTTTGATTAAGAACGGTGCAGATTTTGCTCAATTGGCAAAAGATAATTCGGCAGACAAAGGTTCGGCAGACAAAGGCGGTGAATTGGATAAGTTTACGGAAGGAAAAATGGTACGAGAATTCAGCGATGCCTGTTTTAAAGGAAATGTAGGCGACTTGGTTATTGTAAAAACGCAATACGGAGTTCATTTAATTGAAGTTACTTACCAAAGTAAACCTAAAAAGGAAAAAGTAAGAGTTGCAAAAATTGTTAATGAAGTAAGACCCGGAAATAATACTATAAGCGGCTATTTTGCAAAGGCAAGAGATTTATCGATAAATTCCGATAATAGTCTTGATAAATTTGACGAATTAATTGAAAAAGAACATTTGACAAAAAAAATTGCAACGGAGATTACGCCCGAAACAAAAATTATTGCCGGTGTTGATAATCCGGAAGCCCTTATTCGATGGGTCTATAAAGACGAAACCGATAAAGGAAGTATTTCCGAACCTTTTCAAGACGGAAATATTTTTATCGTAGCAGCGGTAACAGAAGTAAGAGAAGACGGAACAGCACCTTTCGAACAAGTGAAAGATGATGTAAGCTTAAAAGTGAAAAAAGTAAAAAAAGGTGAGCTGTTTGCAAAAGAAATGCAAGATGTTACCGAATTTGACAAGACTGCTAAAAATATCAGTTTTGCTTCTTCGAGATTAAATGACGACGGAATAGAATATGCCGTTATTGCTACGGCAACACAAATGGAAAAAGATAAAATATCAAAACCGATAATAGGAGAAAACGGTGTGTATGTTTTAAAAGTTACTTCAAAAACCGGTGTAGAAACAGTTGAAGATAAAGACGTCGAAAATGACAAACTGAATGCCGAACGAAGATTGTATTTTACACTTTCGCGTCAACTTTTTGATGCCTTGAAAGATGCAGCGGATGTTCAGGATAACAGAGCAAAATATTTTTAAGATACACCTTATATAATATAAATAAAAATCCGAGTATTTTTTGCTCGGATTTTTTTATGAATTATCTTTTTCTTTTAAATGATAAATTACCTTGTTGATAGTTTTATCGCTGATTTCCGGAGAACTGAAATCATTTATATAATCCGGCTCTTCATCTGTATCTTCAATAATTTTTATTTTTTTCGGGGCAAAAATTAAAGCCAAAATTAATCCCGTTATTGCTCCGAACAGGTGTGATTCCCACGATATTTCGGGTTTCATGGGTAAAACACCCCAAACCATACTGCCGTATATAAAAACAATTAACAAAGAAAGCGAAGCTAACGAGCGATTTTTATTTATAAGTCCCGAAAAAAACAAAAAAGAAGCAAAGCCGTAAATCATTCCGCTTGCACCTATGTGGTATGCCGGTCGTGCCGCCAACCATACCCAAAATCCGGAAAAAATCCAAATGAACAGAAAAACTTTGTAGGCACTTTCTTTATAAAAATAAAATATTGCGGTTCCCAACAAAAAAAACGGAATTGTATTAGACATAAGATGTTCAAAACTTCCGTGAATAAAAGGAGCGGTTATAATACCGGTCAAACAATTAATACGATGCGGATAAATTCCGTAAACATATAAATTAAGATGCAGGGAGTATTCAATGAATTTAACCGACCACATAATTAACAAAAATAATACGGGGATTATTAAACTTAACTTTAATCTTATTTTCTCAATATTATTCATTAATTTTACCTTTTCAATACAAAAGTAATTATAAATAGTTTGAAAGAAAATCAGATGCGATTTGAAATACTGAAGAAAGACGAAAAAACAAAAGCAAAAACCGGAATTTTACATACCGAACACGGAAAAATTGAAACTCCTATTTTTATGCCCGTGGGAACGGTCGGTTCCGTAAAAGCCGTTCATCAAAAAGAATTGGACGAAGATATAAAGGCACAAATTATTCTTGGAAATACCTATCATCTATATTTGCGACCAGGAACAAATATTTTGAAACAAGCGGGCGGATTACATAAATTTATGAATTGGAATAAGCCCATATTAACCGACAGCGGCGGTTATCAGGTTTTTTCATTATCCGATATCCGAAAAATAACAGAAGAAGGCGTACGTTTCAGCTCTCATATCGACGGTTCAAAGCACTTATTTACTCCCGAAAGCGTTGTTGATACCGAACGTTTGATAGGTGCCGATATTATGATGGCATTGGATGAGTGTCCGCCTTATCCGGCTGATTACGATTATGTAAAAAAATCAATGAAATTAACACATCGTTGGTTGGAACGCGGTGTTAAACATTTTAAAAAAACATCGGGATTATACGGATATAAACAAGCATATTTTCCTATTGTACAGGGCGGTACATATAAAGATTTACGCATACAGTCGGCAGAATTTATTGCTTCGCAAAATTGCGACGGAAATGCAATCGGCGGATTATCCGTAGGTGAACCTACGGAAAAAATGTATGAAATGATTGAATTGGTGAATACAATTTTACCCGATACTAAGCCCCGTTATTTGATGGGTGTCGGTACGCCGGAAAATATTCTCGAAGGAATTGCTCTCGGAGTTGATATGTTCGATTGCGTTATGCCTACCAGAAACGGAAGAAACGGAATGCTGTTTACTTGGCAGGGGCGTATTAACATCAAAAATAAAAAATGGGAAAATGATTTCTCTCCTTTGGATGAATTCGGAACATCTTTTGTTGATTCATTTTATTCAAAAGCGTATGTACGGCATTTAATGAAATCGCAGGAACGTTTGGCGGCACAAATCGCAAGTATCCATAATTTAGCATTTTATTTAGAATTGGTGAAAGTTGCAAGAGAAAAAATAAAAGAAGGAATATTTCCGGAATGGAAAAATAAAACAATAAAACAATTATCAGTAAGGTTATAGTATTATGAGAAAAAAATATATTCGATTTTTGTCCGTAATTATGCTTATAACGGTTGTGCTGTTAATATTTGTGCAATTAGCTTGGGTGGATAAAGCGTTGATAATTGAGGAACAAGAGTTTAAAGATAAAGTAAACAATTCATTATTTGAAGTTGTGAAAATTGCCGAAGAAAGGGAAGCATTACTTCAAATTACTCATTCTTCAATACCTTTCGGGAAAGATACCTCTGAATTGTCCGGCAGTAAATTTTTATTTGAAGAAAATTTTACCGAAAAAGAAAATGAAATAAAATTACCTGACTCTTTAAAATCTGATTCCGTAAAAAAACAAAGAACAATTTATTATCTCAAAGGTGATTCTTTGTATCGTATTGAAGCAAATGTACAAGATTCAACCGGAAACTATAAAGAATTTACTCAAGATGATTTAAAGCAACGAATTATCGGAAATATAAGTAAAAAAACAATTTTTATACAAGATATATTAAATCGCTTAATTTCGAGTGAAACTTCCATAGATAAACGACTGAATGCCGTAAATTTGAATCAGATAATTGCTAATGTTTTCAAACATAATGAAATAAAATATCAATATTTTTACGGTATAAGAAATCAAAAAAATGAATTTCCCGTAAAATCTCCCGGATTCAGTACCGAATATCTTGATAAAACTTATGAAATACAACTTTTTCCGAATGATATTTTGCCTTCGAGATATTATCTTACGGTTTATTTTAAACGGCACAAACGTCTTATGCCTAAGAATATTCCGAAGCAGATGATTGTTTCAATTGTCATTACGATTATTATTACGATTACATTTGCATTTATTATTTTATTAATTTTGAAACAACGAAAATTGTCGGAGTTAAAAAATGATTTTATTAATAATATGACACATGAATTAAAAACGCCGATTTCGACAATTTCACTGGCTTCTCAAATGCTGAACGACGACACGATTCATATTGATAAAAAAAAGGTAAATTCCGTAACAAAAATTATTCGTGATGAAAGTAAACGGCTCGAGTTTCAGATAGAGAAAGTATTACAAATTTCATTATTCGAAAAAGGGAATATTCATTTTAATATTCAAGAAATTGATATTCACGAAATTATAGAAACTGCTGTTTTAAATACCGATATAAAAGTGAAAAACAAGGGTGGAAAAATAAGTATGAATTTGCAGGCAAAAAAGCATCTTATTAAAGGCGATAAACTGCATTTAACAAATATCTTTTTTAACCTGATTGATAATGCCGTTAAATATTCAAAAGAAAAACGACCGCCGAAAATTACGGTAAAAACAAGCAATATCGAAAATCGTATAAAAATTATTATTTCCGATAACGGAATCGGGATAAGCAAAGACGGACAAAAAAAGATTTTTAATAAATTTTATCGCGTTCCGACCGGGAATGTGCATGATGTAAAAGGATTCGGTTTGGGCTTAAGCTATGTCAAACGAATTATGGATGAGCACAAAGGACATATTTCGGTAAGAAGCGAATTAAACAAAGGAACCGATTTTATTCTTATTTTTCCTTTAAATGAAACAGTGCCAAAAAGTTAAATGAAATATATTAATAAAATGCCCGTTCTTTATTTAAAAAATACCAAAAAATAACTTTTAACTTTATAAACTTTCAACTTTATAACAGACATGAAGAAAATTAAAATTTTATTGGCGGAAGATGATGTTAATTTAGGGTCGTTACTGCAACAATACCTTGAAGCTAAAGACTTTGACACACAATTATTTACCGACGGAGAACAGGCATATAAAGCATACATGAAAAACGATTTTGATTTGTGTCTTTTGGATGTGATGATGCCCAAAAAAGACGGTTTTGAATTGGCAAAAAGTTTTAAAACAATTAACGATTCCGTTCCGATTATTTTTCTTACGGCAAAAGTTTTGAAAGAAGATGTTTTAAAGGGCTTTAAAATCGGTGCAGACGATTATATTACAAAACCGTTTAATATGGAGGAACTCCTGTATCGAATCGAAGCCGTTTTAAGACGTTTCGGAAGAGAAACTGTTGAAGAACAATTTGTTTTTCAGATCGGGACAATACATTTTGATTCAAATTCACAAACCTTGAAAGTTGAAAACGGAGATGAAATAATTAAACTGACATCCAAAGAGTCTGATTTATTAAAACTTTTATGCCAATATCAAAATTCGGTGATGCGACGCGATTTTGCTCTGAAAGCCATTTGGGGTGTCGATAACTATTTTAATGCCAGAAGTATGGACGTGTATATCACAAAATTAAGAAAATTGTTGCAAGCCGACCCGAATATAAAAATAATAAATAAACACGGCGAAGGATACAAACTTATTGTAGGCGAGGAAGAATAAATGTTGAAAACTGAGTGATATTTTTCAAAAACAGTTTGAATTGTAAAGTTGTTATCAAAATATAAAATAATTTTCATAAACTTAAACAAAAATTAAAGTAATATGTCTCAAATACTTCAAATAAAAGCACGGCAAATTTTAGATTCGAGAGGAAACCCGACCATAGAAACCGATGTTGTCACATCAAGAGGTGTTTTGGGAAGAGCATCTGTTCCGTCGGGAGCTTCAACCGGAAAATACGAAGCCGTTGAATTACGCGATAACGATAAAGGATTTTTTCTCGGAAAAGGTGTTTTGCGTGCTGTTTCAAACGTAAATAAAATTTTTGCCGAAGAACTGAAAGGGGCAAATATTTTTAACCAAAGCGGAATAGATGCCGCCATGATTGAGCTTGACGGGACAAAAGATAAATCCAATATCGGTGCAAATGCAATTTTAAGTGTATCGCTTGCCGTTGCGAGAGCGGCTGCACAAAGTACGGGGCAAAGTTTATATCGCTACATAGGCGGTGTAAATGCAAATACTTTACCGATCCCTATGATGAATATTTTAAACGGCGGTACACATGCCGATAATAATCTTGATATTCAGGAGTTTATGATTATGCCGACAGGAGCCGGACAATTCAGCGAAGCATTAAAAATGGGTGCGGAAGTATTTCAGCATTTAAAAATGATTTTGAAAAAAAATAAATATTCCGTTAATGTAGGTGATGAAGGCGGTTTTGCACCGAATTTAAAATCGCATGAAGAAGCTTTTGAACTGATTCTGAAAGCAATCGAAAAAGCGGGATATAAAGCCGGTGAAAATATCGTTTTGGCGGTAGATGCCGCCGCATCCGAATTTTATGACGAAAAGAAAAAGAAATATCATTTAAAATCTGCAAAAAAATATTTGTCATCCGAACAAATGGTCGATTATTGGGATAAATTGACTGAAACATATCCGATTGTATCTGTTGAAGACGGTTTGCATGAAGATGATTGGCAGGCATGGAAACTGCTTAATGAAAAAATCGGTAATCAAATTCAAATTGTAGGCGATGATTTATTTGTAACAAACCCGGAACGATTAATAAAGGGTTTTGAAAATAATGCAGCTAATGCAATTTTAATAAAACCAAACCAAATAGGTACTTTAACCGAAACAATAAATACGGTAAATTTAGCACAAGGAAACGGCTACAATACAATAATCAGTCATCGTTCGGGCGAAACCGAAGATACTTTTATTGCCGAACTCGCTGTTGCACTGAATGCCGGGCTTATTAAAACCGGCTCCTTGTCGCGAACAGACCGATTGGCAAAATACAATGAACTGCTTCGTATTGAAGAAAATTTAGGAGCTTCGGCAAGATACGGGATTTTCTAATTTATTTAGGAGCAATACGATATAAAAATACGGCAATTATTGAAAAAAGAATATTAGGAGTCCATGCAGCTAAAATAGGTGAAAAACCGCCTTTTATAGAAAATTGTGCGGCTATCTGCATTAAAAATATATATATAAAACTTATTAAAATACCGATTCCCAATTTAAGGCCGGTGCCGCCTTTCGTTTTTCTTGAAGCCAAAGAAACCCCGATAAGTGTAAGAATAAAAGTGGAAAAAGGAAATGCCGTACGTTGTTGTTTTTCTATTATGTATGTGTTGATATTTGATTCTCCTCTGAGCTTTTTTTCGGCAATATATTTATTTAATTCAAAATAATCCATTGTGGATTTTTCCGTATCTCTTCGTTGAAAATCGATAGGAGTAATATTTAGTGCCGTATCAATTTTTTTCCCGGAAACTATAACTTCTCTGTTGTTTTTAATATTTCTGATATAATAATTATAAACCGTCCATTTATTTTTTGTACTGTCCCATACCGCTTTTTTTGACATTAATTTTGATTGTAATTCATTACCTTTATATTTTTCAATCGAAAATTTATTTCCGGTATTACTCAGCGTATTAAAACTTTCCATATAAAGAAAAACCCCGGGACTTATTTGTCGGTGAATATTCCGGTCACTGTTGTAATATTTTCCGTTAATGTATGTGTTTTCAAAATCAAGTCGTTCTCGGTTTGCCGGAGGAATTATGAAATTGCTCAGAAAAAAAGATGCAATTGCAAGGACAAGTGCCGAAATAAAATACGGATACATCATTCTTTGAAAACTGATACCTGAACCGAGAATTGCAATAATCTCAGATTTATCAGCCATTTTTGAAGTAAAAAAAACAACACTGATAAAAACAAAAAGGAAAAGAAAAAGATTCGTATAATAAGGGATAAAATTAAAGTAATATCTGAAAATAATTTCATCAATAGGAATTTGTTTTTCAATAAATGAATCTAATTTTTCTGATAAATCAATTACAATTGCCAGACTTATTATAAGCATAATGGAAAAAATAAATGTCCCGAGAAATTTTTTTATAATATATCTGTCAAGTGTTTTCAGCATTGTTTTATTTTTTATTAAAAACTGAACTTAAGCCGTAAAATTGTTTTAAATTAAAATTTTCGTAAAAATATTTAATTAAAGCAAAGTAAAAAAATAAAAGCACTCGGAAGGAGTGCTTTTAAGATTATCAGAATATATTAAAATTAATTATCTTCTTCTTCTTCAGCTTCATGAGCTTTAATTAATTCATTTTGAATATCTCCCGGAACCGGAGCATATTCGGAAAATTCCATTTCAAACGTAGCCCTTCCGCCGGATATCGAACTTAAAGCAGTAGCATATTTGGTAACTTCTGCAAAAGGAATCTTTGCTTTAATAACTTCGAATCCTTTTGCACTGCTCATTCCGAGTATAATTGCCCTTCTGCCCTGCAAATCACTCATTACGTCACCCATGCTTTCCGAAGGAACCATAACTTCTAAATCGTAAACCGGCTCAAGAATTTTAGGCCCGGCTTTTTTAAAGGCATCGGAAAATGCTTTCGAACCGGCAATTTTAAATGAAATTTCATTCGAATCAACATCATGCATTTTGCCGTCGTAAACCATTACGCGAATATCTCTGGCATAACTTCCCGTAAGCGGACCGTTTTCCATTTTTTCCATTAATCCTTTTATAATAGCAGGCATGTAGTTCTTGTCAATAACACCGCCGACAATACAGTTGTAAAAAACTAATTTTCCGCCCCATTTCAAATCCATTTCATCTTTATCTCTTACCGTAACCGTATATTCTTTTCCTCCGATTTTAAAACTTGTCGGGTCTGCTTTGCCTTCTTCATAAGGTTCTATAATCATATGAACCTCACCGAATTGCCCGGCACCGCCCGATTGTTTTTTATGTCTGTAATCTGCCTGTGCTGCTTTTGTAATTGTTTCTCTGTAAGGAATTTTCGGAGCAAGAAATTCGGTCTTTATTTTAAAAATATTATCCAAATGCCATTTCAGGGTATTTAAATGATGATCCCCTTGCCCGTGAATAATTAACTGCTTTAATTCTTTTGAATATTCAAGAATATAAGTAGGGTCTTCATCCCTCAATCGGTGTAAATATTCACCTAATTTCTCTTCGTCCGATTCACTTAATGCTTTTATTGCTTTCCTGAATTTAGGGTTAGGATATTCAATATCTTTAAATTTAAAATCACATCCTTTTTCATTCAATGTATCTCCGTTCGAAGTGCTTTTTAATTTTACGGTAGCTCCTATATCCCCCGCAACTATTGAACTTACATTTTCTCTGTTCTTTCCGTTTGAAATAAAAATTTGAGAAATACGTTCTTTATTTTGGTTGCTTTGATTAATTAAATCATCGCTCTCATTTAATTCTCCCGACATCATTTTAAAATATAATACTTCTCCCAAATGTTCTTCAACACTTGTTTTAAAAACAAATAACGATTTCGGACCCGAAGCATCCGGCTTTACTTCTTTACCGTCAATAGTTTTTACGGCAGGCATATCGGCGGGTGAAGGCAAAGCATTTTTTATAAAATCAAGTAATCTTCTTGTACCGATATTTTGTTTTGCTGCAATACACAGAACCGGAAACATCCCTCTGTTTAAAATTCCTTTCAGAATACCGTCTCTCATTTCATCTTCTGTCAATGTCTCATTTTCAAAAAATGTTTCCATTAAACTTTCGTCATTTTCTGCCGCAGCTTCAATTAATGCCGTTCTGAGTTCGTCTGCTTTATCTTTTTCTTCGGCAGGTATGTCAACAATTTCAGGATTACTGCCGTCAACAGACCATTTATACATCTTCCCGGTAATCAAATCAATTATTGAATTAAATTCAGGACCTTGGTTAACCGGATATTGAACAATTGTTACATTATTTGAAAATTGTTCTTTTGCAAGTTCAATTGTCTTCTCGAAATTTGTTTTATCATGATTTAAATGATTGGCTGCAATAATAACCGGTTTATTAAACCTCTCAGCCAATCTCCAATGAATTTCCGAACCGACTTCAATACCGTTTTGAGTATTTAAAAGAAGTAATGTCGTGTCGGCAACAGAAATTGAAGAAACTGCACCGCCTATAAAATCTAATGCCCCGGGTGCATCTAATATATTTATTTTAGTATTTTCCCATTCGGTATGCATTACGGCAGAATAAACCGAACCTTCTTGTTCATGTTCTACCGGCTTATAATCTGATAAGGTTGTTTTTGCATCAATACTCCCTCTTCTTTGAATTTTTTTACCTTCAAAAGCCATATTTTCGGCTAAGGTTGTTTTTCCGCTTCCGGCATGCCCTGCCAAAGCAATGTTTCTGATATCTTTTGTCTTATAAACTTTCATCGGATGTTTTAATTAAATGATATAAAATTTTTTTAAGTGCC
>CAZCPV010000076.1:0-11876 GCA_964500765.1 uncultured Draconibacterium sp. | reverse complement strand
TAAAATAAACAAGAAAATTTAACGGACTGTTGTTTATTAGTTTGTTTTTAATTAGGGTAAAGAATTCAACAATTCTTGTAACGAATATTCATCCGTAATATAAACATCTCTGGCTTTGCTGCCCTTTGAAGGACCGATAATTCCGGCAGCTTCCAATTGATCTACAATTCTTCCGGCGCGATTATATCCGATAGATAATTTTCTCTGTATCAGTGAAGTAGAACCTTGCTGATTCATTACAATAATTCTGGCGGCATCATTAAATAATTCATCTCTGTGAGCTAAATCAACTGCACCCGGAATATCTTCTTCATCCGGTTCCGGTTCCGGTAATAAGAACGGCATCGGATAAGATTGCTGATGTTCAATATATTCGGTAATTTTTTCAAGTTCCGGCGTGTCAATAAATGCACATTGTAAACGAATTAAGTCGCTGCCTTGTGTTATCAACATATCTCCTCGTCCGATAAGGCGATTTGCTCCGGGACTGTCTAAAATTGTTCTGGAATCAATCATTGAAGCAACTCGGAAAGCTACCCTTGCCGGAAAATTGGCTTTAATAACTCCCGTAATAATATTTGTTGAAGGTCTTTGTGTTGCTACAATTAAATGAATTCCGATTGCTCTTGCCAACTGAGCCAAACGTGCAATCGGAAGTTCAATTTCTTTTCCTGCCGTCATAATTAAATCGGCAAATTCATCGATTACCAAAACAATATAAGGTAAATATTTATGCCCTTTTTCCGGATTTAATTGCCTTGAAATAAATTTTTTATTATATTCTTTTATGTTTTTGCATTTCGCTTTTTTCAGCAATTGATACCGATTATCCATTTCGATATTTAATGAATTAACGGTATGTACCACTTTTTGATTATCCGTAATTATGGGTTCTTCGGCATCGGGCAAAGTTGCCAAATAATGGTTTTCCAGTCGCTCATACATGGTTAATTCAACCTTTTTCGGGTCAACCATAACCAATTTTAATTGTGCCGGATGTTTTTTATAAAGCAGCGAAGCAATCATCGCATTCAGCCCAACGGATTTCCCCTGTCCCGTGGCACCGGCAACCAATATATGCGGCATTTTTGCCAAATCAAAAACAAACGACTCGTTTGAAATGGTTTTCCCCAAAGCAATCGGTAATTCCATCTTTGTATCTTGAAATGCAGCTGACTTTACAACCGATTTAAACGAAACAATATCCGGTTTTTCATTCGGAACTTCTATGCCTATCGTTCCTCTGCCGGGCATAGGGGCAATAATACGAATTCCGTGAGCTGCCAAACTTAATGCAATATCGTCTTCCAGATTTCTGATTTTTGAAATTCTTACACCGGGTGCCGGAACAATCTCATACAAGGTTAAAGTAGGTCCGATAGTGGCTTTTATCTTAACAATTTCAATTTTATATTGCTTAAGCGTTTCAACAATTCTGTTTTTATTTTTCAGCAACTCTTCTTTGGTAACTTCCGGATTTCCGGCTTGGTGGTCTTCCAGCAAATCAATGGGCGGAAGCGTAAAATTTTCCAAATCTAATGTCGGGTCGTAATTAATACTCGGTTTTTCCGAAATTTTCTGTGAAAGAATATCTTTATTTTGCGTAACGTCCAATGCCAGTTCCCCAACCTCTATTTTATTTAACTCTTTTTCTATATACGTTTTTATATTTTCCGGCTCTTTATTATTACTTTCCGGAACGGAATTTCGTGTATGTTCTACTTCAAAACCGTAATCACTTTCAATTTCTTTCCCGTCGTCGGTAAGTTTATATTTGCGTTTTTCGGTAACTTTTATTTTACCCTCTCCTTCATCTTCGTCCAAATCAATAATTATCGATTTTTCGTCCTTTTTATTTTTGAAAATATTTTTAGATTTCGTTTCTTTTTCTTCCGAATCGTCAAAAATTGTATCTTCTTCTCTGTTTTCTTTTTTCTTTTCGTTTTTAAATTCGGGAAATTTAAAGTTTTTTAAATTTATTTTCTCGGCAAGTTTATCGTACAAAAGTTTTAATCGGTGATTAAATCCTTCGACGGTTAACATCAAAAATCCGAAAAAGCTGATAATAACAAGTGTAGATTCACCGAAAATTCCGAGAAACGATTTTAACCAAAGGTGAATTTCATAACCGAATTTACCGCCGAGAATCGGATTTTGATTTCCGAAAATTAAAGAAACCGTTACGGACACCCAAAAAACGGCAAAACCGGCATTTTTAAATATCAATAACAATCGTTTTTTATAAATATTTAACAATTTTAAACCGATAATAAAAAATACGATAACAAATACATAAGAAGCGACACCAAACCACTGATATACAAATATATCCGAAAAAAACAGACCAACTTTTCCGACAGCATTTTCCGTATTAACAGCGGTATTAAAAATATAATCGAACCAACCCAAATCCAATATGTCCTGGTCTTGTTCCCAAGTTTTAAAAAAAGAGGAGAACGATATCAGAAAAAGAACCGATAAAAGAATAAAAAACATTCCCCACCATGTTCTGAATTTTCGATCGTTTAATTTGTTTTGAATTTTTTTATTAATCGGAGTTTTTTTTGTTTTCCGAGGTTTCCGTTTTGTTTTTGCCATTAACTTTTAATAATTTATAAAACACACAAAGATAAAGTTTTTTCTTAAACATACGTATTGAAAGAAAAAGAACATCTTCATAAAACCAAAAAAATATGAGATTTCTGAAAAAAAAGTTATTTTTGCATAAAACACATTAAAATTTAAAAATTATGGGATTATTTTCATTTACAAAAAGTGCCGGTAAAAAACCGGAAGGTGTATCAGACGAACAAAAAGCAAAATTTATGGAATCTGTAATCAAACGATTCGGGCTTGATATTGAAGGATTGAAAGTTGAGGTTGACGGAGAAAAAGCTTCGGTTTGGGGAAAGGTTAAAGATGTTGCCGTTAAAGAAAAAGTAATTGTCGGAATAGGAAATGTTGAAGGCATTTCAGAAGTTGAAGATTTTATAGCCGTAGAATCGGAAACCGGCGAAATTGTTGACAGCAGCGAGCCCGAATTATATACCGTTAAAAAAGGAGATTCTTTAAGTAAAATAGCAAAAGCAATTTACGGCGACCCGATGAAATATAAAGAAATTTTTGAAGCCAATAAACCGATGCTGAAAAATCCGGATTTAATTTTTCCCGGTCAAGTGTTAAGAATACCGAAATTATAGTATTCACTTAAAAATAAAATAAAATGGGATTTTTAAATAAACTTAAAGGAGCTGTCAGCAAACTTACGGGCGGCGGTGCCAAAGTTACGGTTTTTGTTAACGGAAATAATATCAAAGAAAGTTTAAATATTACGATTAATGCCGAAGTAAAAGATAACCCGTTGGAAGTTAAAAAAGTATATCTTTGGGTAAAAAGTGTCGAAAAAATTAATATTCCGAAAAATTCGCTTCCTCAAAACTTAAGAGAGGCGGCAAATTTCGGATTAACATTAAGCAACGACCGATTCCCTAAAAAAGAATATATTGTTGCAGAAGCACAAAAGTTAGAAGCTAAGCAATCCTACACGTGGAACATTGATATTAAGCTTGATGCCGGAGCCGTTCCTTCATACAACGGGCACTTTGCCGCTCACGAATGGTTGTTTTATGCCGGATTGGATGTAAAAGGTAATGACCCGGATTCGGGATGGCAAAAATTTGATTTGCAATAAATTAGGAACATTCAGGAATCACCCGACTGTTAAAAAATAAGACAAACAGTCAATAACTTTTAAGAAAGATACCCCGAAATCTGCATAAAATATGTATATTTTGGGATAATTTTAAATCCGATTTCTGCTTTTTAAAGAACTCGTTTTATACCATATTTTTATGAAATATCTGTAAAGTGCTTATTTCTAAAATATTGCAGACAATAGGTCAATATCTTTATAATCTAAATTAAATTTCTCACCTAATCGTTCATTTGTCAGAATACCTTCAAAAATATAAGCTCCGTATCTTAAATCGGAAATATTTCTGATAATATTGGGAACGGTTTTTTCTCTGCTTATTTTATGAAGCAGGGGGAAAGTTGAGTTGCTTAATGCTACCGAGGCGGTACGTGCGGCTTTGGATGCAATATTCGGCACACAATAATGAATAACACCGTGCGTTTCGTATGCCGGATTTCCGAGATGCGTAACTTTTGAGGTTGCAATACAAGAGGCACTGTCGGTGTTCAAATCAATAATTACCGAACCTTTTTTCATATTTGAAACCATTTTTTCGGTAATAATAAATTCATCAATATCGTTTATATCTTCTTTTGCTCCTATTAAAACATCGGCTGTTTTTAGTGCTTTCAAAATAATTTCGGAATGAAAAACGGATGTAAAAATATGAATACCGAGTTTGCTTTTAAGTTTTTGCAAACGTGCCAATGAGTTATCAAACAGTTTTACCTGTGCCCCCAAAGCCGTTGCAGCTCTTGCAGCATATTCTCCGGCTGTTCCCGCACCGAAGATAAGTACTTTTGCAGCCGGGATACCGGTTATTCCGCCGAGTAAAATACCTTTTCCGGTTATCGGATTACTTAAATATTCACTTGCCGTATTAATTGCCAAAATACCGGATATTTCGCTCATACTTTGTACATAAGGATGAAAACCGTCTGTATTTTTGATTAATTCCAGAGCAATACAGGTCATTTTTTTTGCTTTCATCGCATTTATTTTCTCAGCCGTTTGGGTATTAAAATGCAATGCCGAAATTAGAAGTTGACTTCCTTTTAATAATTTTATTTCATCGTAAGTAATAGGAGAAACTTTCAGCAAAATTTCCGATGAAAAAACTTTTTTACGGTCTTCTATAATTGCACCTGCTTTTGTATAATCGGAATCCGACCAACGACTTCGCATACCGGCACCCGATTCCATAACAATATTATGCCCTTCTTCGCAAAGCTGCTTTACGGCTTGCGGGCTTAAGAGAGTACGGTTTTCGTATTTGTCGGATTCTTTCGGTATGCCGACGGTTATAATACGTTTTTCCTTTTTTTCTTCCAACATTTCGGCTTGGGGCATTAATTGTTCGCCGTAGGAAAATTGTCCGGACGGATTTTGTGAAAAAGACATATTGCAGATTTTATTAAAAAAACTCTAATTTACAACTTTATTACAAGATATATACCGAACTCCGTTTTCTTTTTCTTCAATCGTAATTTTAACATAATTTTCGGGGAGCAGTTTTTCAATTAATTCAGGCCATTCAATCAGGCATAATGCGTTGTCGTAAAAATATTCTTCATAACCGAAATCAAAAACTTCTTCCGTAGATTCAATACGGTAAAAATCAAAATGGTATATTATTTCTCCGTTCTGTGTACGGTATTCGTTTACAAGAGAAAACGTAGGGCTGGTAACCTTATCGTCAACTTTTTTATATCGGCAAATTTCTTTAATTAATGCGGTTTTTCCGCTGCCCATTTTTCCGTAAAGAGCAAATGTTTTTTCATTTTTATTATTGTCGATAATTTTTTTTGCAATTTTTTGTAAATCGTTTACGTTTTCGGCAATAAATTTTGTCATCCTTTTTATTTATTTTTTCGGTTTCAAAGTAATACAGGGAATAAGTAATTCTTCCAGTGAGATACCTCCGTGTTGGAAAGTGTTTCGGTAATATTTTACATAATGATTATAGTTGTTCGGATAGGCAAAAAAATCCGAATTACAAGCAAAAATATAAGAAGAACTGATATTAGTAACCGGTAATCCGGCATCTTCCGGTTTTATAACTTCAAAAACTTCTTTTTTGTTATAGCTCAAATTTCTGCCTTGTTTGTAACGTAAATTTGTTGTTGTTTTTCTATCGCCTACAACTTTTATCGGGTTCGTTACGTTTACCGAGCCGTGGTCGGTTGTAATAAAAACCGTAATATCTTCATCTGCAAGCAATTTTATTAATTCCGACAAAGGTGAATGTTCAAACCAAGTAATCGTTAAGTCTCTGTATGCCGATTCGCCGTCGGCAAGTTCTCTTATCATTTTTGTATCGGTTCGTGCATGCGACAAAATATCAACAAAATTATAAACCACAACCGATAATTGGTTTTGCATCAGATTGGCAAAATTTTCATTTAATTTTTCACCTGCTTTGTTATTTAATATTTTATCGTAACTAAATTTTACTTTCCTGCGATATCGGTGGAAAAGTTCCGCCAACAATTCTTTTTCATGTGCATTTTTTCCGCCTTCTTCTTCATCATTCAGCCAATATTGCGGGTAGCGTTTTGAGATTTCAAGCGGTGTTAAGCCGGCAAAAAAAGAATTCCGGGCATATTGCGTTGCCGTAGGCAATAAAGAGAACTGCAATTCCTCTTTTTCTGTTTCAAAATATTGATTAATAATCGGTTCTGTCATTTTCCATTGGTCAAGCCGCAGATTGTCAATCAAAATAACAAATACTTTTTCTTTTGCATCCAAAAGCGGGATTACTTTTTTCCGAAAAAAATCAAAAGGCATTTTCGGGCGATTTTCCGTATCGGGAACGAACCAATTTAAATATTCGTTTTTAATAAATTTTGAAAATTCATTATTTGCTTCTTCCTTTTGTTGTAATAAAACCTCGTCCATCGTATGATCGCCGGATTTGTCCAATTCCAATTCCCAATATACCAAATCTTTATACAAATCGTACCATGCTTCGTAATTTCCGGCTTGATTTATTCTCATACTTAATTCTGAAAATTCGGTACGGTAGCGTTGCGATGTTTTTTCGCTGATAAGTTGTTTATGTTCTACATTTTTTTTTATGGAAAGAATAATTTGTTTCGGATTAACGGGTTTTATCAGATAATCGTCAATCTTGGAACCTACGGCATCGTCCATAATATCCTCTTCTTCATTTTTTGTAACCATTACAACCGGAATACTCGGTTTAAGACGTTTTACTTCCGTTAAAACATCCAAACCCGAAATTCCCGGCATATTTTCATCCAAAAAAATAATGTCAAAATTGTTTTCTTTGACTGTTTCAATGGCATCATAACCGTTATTTGCCGTAAAAACGGTATGTCCTTTTTCTTCGAGATATAAAATTTGAATTTTCAGCAGGTCAATTTCGTCATCAACCCACAAAACTTTGGCTTTTGTCATATTAATTGTTGTTCTTTCTGTTTAATTACAAATATACGGAAAATATATTTATACTTGCATAACTTTATAAGCAATAAAATATTGTAAATTTAAAATGGTAAAACCAAAAAAATATCTCGGACAGCATTTTTTGAAAGATAAAAATATTGCCGAAAAAATTGTAAACGCACTTGATTCGGAACAAATAAAAGATGTTGTTGAAATTGGTGCCGGAACCGGAATTTTGACCGAATTTTTACTGAAAAAAGATTTTCTTCTTCATATTATTGAAATTGATAAAGAATCGACGGATTATTTAAGACAACATTTTCCGGAATTGGGAAATCGTTTGTTAAATGAAGATTTTTTAAAATTTGATTTGAGTAACTATTTTAAAAATGCTATTGCCGTAATCGGAAATTTTCCGTACAATATTTCGAGTCAAATTGTTTTTAAAATTATTGAAAACAGGCATATTGTAAAAGAAGCGGTCGGGATGTTTCAGAAAGAAGTTGCCGAACGCATAACGGCATATCCGGGAAATAAAACATATGGTATTTTAAGTGTATTAACACAGGCATATTTTGAAACGGAATATTTGTTTACGGTAAACGAAACAGTTTTTTATCCGCCTCCGAAAGTAAAATCAGGTGTAATAAGATTGGTAAGAAAGGAATCGGAGATTTTACATTGTGATGAAATATTATTTAAAAGAATTGTTAAAACCGGCTTTAATCAAAGGCGTAAAACTTTGCGAAATTCTTTAAAAAGTTTAACCGGAAACAGTTTGACAAAAAATGAATTGTTTGATAAAAGACCTGAACAACTGAGTTATCTTCAATTTGTTGAATTAACAAATTTGATTGACCAATCCGGAATTAAAACGGATAGCCGATAGCAAAATACAGTGTCCAATCATCATATCCAAATTTTCTGTTACCGTATATCCATCTGTGGTTCAAGGGTAAAGAAGGATCTATTAATTTTAAGCCCATATCTACTCTCAAAAGAACAAAACTTAAATCAAAACGTAAACCGTAGCCCGTACCTACGGCAATTTCTTTATAAAAAGTATTAAAATTAAACACAGCACCCGGGCGAATATCTTGATTGTTAATTGCCCAAATATTTCCTGCATCAACAAATAAGGCACCTTCCAATTTCCAAAATAATTTCATCCGGTATTCGATATTTGCTTCCAATCGTATATCTGCCGTTTGGTTCGGATAATATTCCAAAGAATCGTTTTTTACGTAAGAGCCGGGGCCCAAAGAGCGGTTTTGCCAAGCTCTGATACTGTTTGCTCCTCCCACAAAATATCGTTCGCCGAAAGGTATAACTTTCAAATTTCCGTACGGAAAGGCAGCTCCCGCAAAAAATCTGAATGCTATTTTATCATTTTCCCTCAACAATTTTTTATGAAAACGAAATTCAATATCTTCTTTTACAAATTGTGCAAAAACAATATCATTAATAACATAACTTCCGTTAACTTTGGTTTTTCCTAACCAATTCATTATTCCGGACAAGCTGTTTCCGGCAATTTTTGTATTCATCATCAACAAAACAGAATTTTTCTTATTTGCAATAAATTGATTGTTGTAAATAAATTTATACGATGAACCGAAAACAAAATGTGTTTCATAAGTGTCGTTCAATTGCAAAATTCTTATCAAATCTAAAAATTCTGCGGTTGCATTTCTTAAATCAACGACATCTGCCGTTATCGGAGAAAATATATGGCCGATTGTTTGAGTAGAATTCCAAGAATAAGCTATATTACCTCCTGCAACAGTATAGGTATAATCGGGGCGAGTTAAAAAATTATAATTTGCCGAAATAATGGTTTTCGGATTTCTTCTTTTAAAGAATTTTTTCATAGGAACAGGTGCCATTAATCTGGGAAAATTTAAGCTGAAATTGACTCCGTATTCTCGACTGTTAAAAAAGGATGTAGAATCACTTTGCAGAAACGATCTGTTTTTCGTCAATCTTTTAAATGCTGCTTTTGTTCCGAAATTCAGCACACCTGCATTTCTGAAAATATTATTGTGCGTAAACGAAAAATTGCCCGCCGTTCCGAAATTTCCGGATGTATTGGTTATTTCAAAAGAAGTATTTGTCGATTTTAATTTCGATTGTGTCAAACGAATTTCACAATTTAAGAGCGAAACGGTATCGGACTGTGATTTATCGGATTTTATTTCTGAAAATTTAATATTCGCAATTTGAATAATCGGCAATGAAGCCAGATAACGATATGTAGCATTTACATCTTTTAAATTAAATAATTTACCGGGTTTTATAAAAATACCTCTTATAATTGCTCTCGGATTTATTCTCGGCATTTTATTATAAAGAAAATAATATTTAACATCTTCCTTATCATAATATATAAGAGTATCAAATGTTAAGAAATATGCGTTTTTATCCGTCAGTGCATTTTTTGCTTCAAAATACGGATAAATAAAAACATTCTTAATAATATATTTTTTAAAAGCCGTTTTACTTATTTCCGATGTATCTTTTTTTATAAAAACAAACAATTTATCATGCATATTTTCAGAAACGGTATCAACTGAATAGCTTATAAAGTCCTTGGTAAAATTGTAATAACCTTTAGTTCTTAAATAATTCGTTATACGTTCTCGCTCATCATCCAATATATTTATATCCAACCGGTTATCCTTAACAAGTAAAGAATGTAAAGTATCGTTTAATACTATTTTCTTAACATTCTCATCATTAATATTATAAGAAATTTCAGAAATTTTGTGAACTTTTTTAAGACTTATTTTATAAATTGCTTTTACTTTTTTATTATTAAATTTCTTGTTTTTTGTTAAAATCTGAATATCAGAATCATAAAACCCTTTTTCTTTCAGAAAAATTTTAATTCTGTTTAAATTTCTGTATTTATCGTTGATTTTAAAAAGAACCGGAGCTTCGCCTAAGCGTCTTGTCCAATGGCCTTTATTGCATTGATACCGGTTTATTTTATCAGATTTATTTTGAAGTTTTGAAATTTTCTTTGCATAGTGTTTGTATTTTCTCAATTCAGAAGATAAATTTTGATTTTTTTTATCGTAAATTCTGAGCTTTTTAGTAATTCTTTTCAGTTTTTTATTCTTTTCGGCTTCGCATTTTTTTTTATTTCGAAGAAATCTTTTTTGTGCTGTTTTTTCGTTTGCCAAATTATAAACCGCTAATTTAATCGGAATACCGAAAATTTTTGTATTTGTTTGCGGTTTTAATATTTGTTCAATATCACTTTCTTTAAATCCGGATTTCTTTTCGTTAAAATGCTTATTCGTAATTTTAACCTTATTTTTCACCAAAAGTTGTTCTCCTTCAGGAACATTTTTTGTTAAGTTACATGAAAACAAAAAAGAAAACAATAATGCAAAAATTATTGAAATCGGATTAAAATGATTTATTTTGTATCGTTGCATGTTTTATTTTAATAAGCCGTTATGCTTTCAAAAAACAAAATTAAATTTTTTAATTCTTTAAAATTAAGAAAATTCAGAATAAAACATAATTTATTTCTTGCCGAAGGCGAAAAAACAGTTTTAAATTTATTACAATCAGAAATCAAGCCGAAATATATTTTATTATCGTCAGACGAAAAAATAATTGAACTGCCGAATAATAATTTTGAAAAAATTGAAGTAAGCCGTTCGGAAATAAAGAAAATCAGTCAATTGAAAACTCCGCCGTCGATTATCGGAATATTTGAAATGCCAAAATACGAACTTAATTTTTCAAATTTTGAAAATTCATTAAATATCTTTTGCGACGATATTCAAAATCCCGGAAATTTGGGAACAATAATAAGAACTGCCGATTGGTTCGGTATTAAAAATATTATTTGCAGTACCGGTTCGGTTGATGTTTACAATTCGAAAACAATTCAGGCAACAATGGGTTCAATTGCTTATGTTAAAGTGTATTATGTTGACAAGTCCGCTTTTTTCCCTTCATTGAATAAAAATTTCCCGATATACGGAACATTTTTGGAAGGGGAGAATATTTACAATACGGAATTAAGCAAAGCCGGAATTATCATAATCGGGAATGAGGGGAAAGGTATATCAAAAGAAGTTACGGATTTTATCACAAAAAAACTTTTGATTCCCGGTTTTAATCCCGAAAAATTTGCCGAATCGCTGAATGCTTCAACTGCCGCTGCAATTGTTTGCTCGGAATTTAAACGAAGAAAATAAAAGAGACCGTTAAAAAACCATGCTCTTTTAGGGACATCCAGAAAACATCCAACTATTTAAAACTAAGAAAAACAGTTAAACTTTTAAGAAAAATACACCAAAATCGGCATAAAATGCGTATATCTCGGAGTAATTTTTATAATTAGTTATGTCAAAAAATACAAAAAATTACACATAATGGTAAGACATTTAATATCAAAACCTTTGCAAATAAATTTGAGTGTAAACATAAGGCGAAAATTACGTATTAAAAAAAAGTCAATCGGAACTAATTTTTGAATATTTTTGAGGAAACCTAAGAAAAAGCACAATTTAGGACTAAGTATAATTATTTTAAACAGAAATCTTCAGAAAGAAAACAATACGGGTAATTTTACGGAATTTACCGGAACTCTGAATTACAGTTGGAATTTTAGTATTTTGAAATAAAAATTGTTTACACCATGTTTACACCGCAAAATAAAAAGGATTCACAAATTAATGCAAACCCTTTATTTTTAAAGTGATCCTTGGCAGATTTGAACTGCCGACCCCTTGCCTGTCAAGCAAGTGCTCTA
>CAZCPV010000075.1:7345-11927 GCA_964500765.1 uncultured Draconibacterium sp. | reverse complement strand
AAAAAGGAAAAAAACACTTATCTTTGCAAAATTTCTTTCAAAAAATATGAGCAAATTCATAGACGTAAAAGGAGCGAGAGTCCATAATCTTAAAGATATTGACGTAAAAATTCCGCGAAATAAACTTACCGTAATTACCGGTTTAAGCGGCAGCGGGAAATCTTCGCTCGCTTTTGATACACTGTATGCCGAAGGACAAAGACGTTACATCGAAACTTTTTCCGCCTATGCCCGCCAATTTCTCGGAAATTTGGAACGACCCGATGTCGATAAAATTACCGGTTTAAGTCCCGTTATTTCCATCGAACAAAAAACAACCAATAAAAATCCGCGTTCCACCGTAGGTACCGTTACCGAAATATACGATTTTCTTCGTTTACTGTTTGCCCGTGCTTCAAAAGCATATTCGTATAATACCGGCGAAGAAATGGTGCAATATACAACCGAAAAAATAGTACAACTGATTAACGAAGATTATCAAAACAAAAAAGTTCTTATCCTTGCTCCGGTTGTCAGAAGTCGAAAAGGGCATTATCGCGAGTTGTTTGTTACGATTCGTAAAAAAGGATACTTGCAGGTACGCATAAACGGTGAAATTACCGAACTGAAACCCGGCCTAAAACTCGACCGCTACAAAACACACGATATTGAAATTGTAATTGACAAATTAAAAGTATCGGAAACCGGCGGCGATCGGTTAAAAAAATCGGTTCAAACGGCGATGAAAGAAGGAAAAGGTATAATTCTTATCAACGAATACCAAACCGATAAAATAAGATATTTCAGTAAAAATTTGATGTGTCCGACAAGCGGACTTTCTTATGCTGTTCCGGAGCCCAATTCTTTTTCGTTCAATTCGCCGAAAGGGGCTTGCCCGGAATGTAAAGGCCTCGGGCTTGTCAATAAAATTGATTTTGAAAAAGTTATTCCCGATACATCGCTTTCAATAAAAAACGGTGCGATAAAACCGCTCGGAGAATATTCTGCTTCGTTGATGTTTAAACAAATTGATGCACTTTTAAGAGCTTCCGGTTTAAGTATAAAAACACCCGTAAAAAAAATTCCGGAAACGCTTTTAAATAAAATCCTGTTCGGTACCGATGAAGCCGTAATTATCGACAATATCGGATTAGGCATAAAATCAAAAATTGAATTGGATTACGACGGAGTTTATTCCTATCTCAAACGCTATGTAAATAATTCGGGAGCGGAATCAAAACGTATTACCGAAAATTATTTTACAAAAGAAGTTTGTCCGGTTTGTAAGGGAAAACGCTTGAAAAAAGAATCCTTGTGGTTTAAATTTGCCGGTAAAAATATTTCGGAACTTGCCGAACTTGATATTTCCCGACTTTATAAATTCCTTGAAAAAGCAAAAAATAATATTGACGAGAAACAAACTATTATTGCCGAAGAAATTTTAAAAGAATTGCTGACAAGAATTGAATTTTTGCTTAACGTAGGAATCGGTTATTTGAATTTAAACCGAACTTCAAAAACCCTGTCCGGCGGTGAAAGTCAACGCATACGGCTGGCATCGCAAATCGGGTCGAAACTTGTAAATGTGCTGTATATTCTTGACGAACCGAGTATAGGGCTGCACCAAAGAGATAATCATAAACTGATTAATTCGCTTTTACAACTTCGGGACACCGGAAATTCCGTAATTGTGGTGGAACACGATAAAGATATGATGCTTTCGGCAGATTATATTGTTGATATGGGACCCGGAGCCGGACGACACGGCGGCGAAATTTCCGCTTGCGGAACACCCGAAGAAATTTTAGAAACAAATACGCTTACGGCACACTATCTGAATGCTGAAAAACAAATTAAAACTCCCGAAAAAAGAAGAAAAGGCAACGGAAAAGAAATTATTCTTTACGGAGCTTCGGGAAATAATTTAAAAAATATTACGGTTAAATTTCCTTTGGGAAAATTTATTTGCATTACCGGTGTTTCCGGCAGCGGAAAATCAAGTTTAATTAACGAAACCCTGCATCCTGTTTTAAGCCGGCATTTTTATCGTTCCGTTAAAAAACCTCTGGCTTATAAATCCGTAAAAGGCATTGAACATATCGATAAAGTTATTGAAGTAAATCAATCGCCCATAGGCAGAACCCCGCGAAGCAATCCGGCAACATATACCAAAGTTTTCGATGAAATTCGGAAATTATTTGCCCTTTTGCCCGAATCAAAAATACGCGGTTATAAACTCGGACGCTTTTCGTTTAACGTAAAAGGCGGAAGATGCGAAACTTGTCAAGGTGCCGGTTTACGAACCATCGAAATGAATTTCTTACCCGATGTCTATGTGCATTGCGAAGATTGCCAAGGAAAACGATACAACCGGGAAACCCTGGAAGTACGCTACAAAGGCAAGTCAATAAGCGATGTGCTGGAAATGACAATAAACACGGCATATACTTTTTTTGAAAATATTCCGAAAATAAAAAAGATACTGAACGCATTAAAAGAAGTAGGTTTGGGTTACGTAACCTTGGGACAGTCTTCCGTTACGCTTTCCGGCGGCGAAGCCCAACGCGTAAAACTTGCAACCGAACTTGCCAAAAGAGATACCGGCAAAACACTTTATATATTAGATGAACCAACCACCGGTTTGCATTTTGAAGATATAAAAATGTTGCTTAACGTATTAAACCGATTGGTTGATAAAGGCAATACCGTTATTGTTACGGAACATAATCTTGATGTAATTAAAACGGCGGATTATATTATTGATATAGGTAAAGAAGGCGGTATATCAGGCGGTTATATTATTGCCGAAGGCACACCCGAAGAAATCTGTAAGAATAAAAAAAGCTATACCGCAAAATTTCTTAAAAAAGAATTAACATTTTAAGCAAACAATTTAAAATATTATTTTGTAACTTTGAAGCTCGTTTTTTAAAATTATTTATTAATCATTAAATATATTTGTTATGAAAAAGTTTTTATTATTTTTTATGTTAACACTTTTTGCATTTGGTGTTAATGCACAGGTATTACCTACAAATTGGACAGGTGATACCGGAATAGATGTTTATCAAGAAACTACCGATGTTCATAGCGGTTCAAGTTCGGTAAAAGTTAATGTTAATACCGGAAGTCAAAGTAGTTGTGATTTTGTAAGTGATGTTGAAATTGCAGTAACAGCGGGTAATACATTTTCTCTTTCTTTTTATGCAAAAACATCTGCACATGAAAGAGTAAGAGTTGTATATCATTGGGTTGGTGCAAGCACAACTTATTCTTCTTCTTATGCAGGTGATGGTGTTGAAGATGCGGATTATGTACAATTTACTGAAACAGGAACAGTTCCTTCAGGTGCAACAGGACTTAATATTGGTTTAAGATTTTATGATCAGTCCGGATTTTCTGCTCCGGAAACACAGTATATTGATGACGTAACTTTTGAATCTCCTACGGGAACTTCTTTGCCGGTTAGTAATGGTGATTTTGAAAGTTGGCCTGCAGGCAACGACCAAACCTCAACCGTAGCAGCACCCGCTACGCAATTATCTGCCGGAACCATATCATCAATTGCAACCGACAGTGTTCCGGTAATGCGTTTTGATATTACCGATGCCGGAAGCGGCGACGGTTTACCTACGGTTGTAACAGGAGTATATTTTGTTGCCGGACCGAATAATACCATAGATCTTCAACAAAATCTCGGCGGCGGCGGTATATATGATTTAACAAACAGTGCTGTTGTACCGTTTACCGGACAGCCGACGATAACTGCGAACAGTGCTTATTTGCCTGTCAATATTACAATTCCTGACGGACAAACAGTATCTTTTGAAGCATATGCAAAAATAGATAACAATAATGCACCCGACGGCGGAATTTTGCAATTTCAAATAAATGCCGCAAACCACGGCTTTACGGCTGCAGCAAGCGGTTCCGATTTTGAAAGCACATTTGCCGGCGGCGATATTGTCGGAAATAACTTTACCGTTGAGGTTGTTGCTACACAATATACATTCTTACAACAACCGACAAATGTTGACGTAAATGCAATAATGACACCCGCAGTACAAGTAGGAGCAACCGATGCGGGCGGAAATGTTGATATTGATTATACTACTTTTATTCAACTTAATTTTTCCGGTACGGGAAGTATGAACGGAACCAACGGAGCTGTTCCGACTGACGGAACCTTAACTTTTTCCGACCTTACTTTTGATACGCCTCAAACAGGAGCCCATTTATTTGCATCAGGCGGAAGCTTACCTAATCAGAACAGTACAAACTTTGATATTAATGTAATCGGCGGAGGCACTTCTTGTGCAAATGCTGTTTCGATTGACGTAGGTACGCATACGGCAGCACATACGGCTACGGACGATTATGATCAATGGTATGTATTTCATGCAACGACAGACGGCAGAATTACGGTATCAAATTGCAGTTCCGGTTACACCGGCGATACTTATGTTGAAATTATAGAGGGCTCTTGCGGCGGTTCTAATTGGGACAGTGCCGATGATGTATGCGGAACATTAGAATCCTTATCGTTTAATGTAACGGCAGGAAATGATTATTATATCGGTTGGGGTGATTGGGATACCGCAAC
>CAZCPV010000075.1:393-7245 GCA_964500765.1 uncultured Draconibacterium sp. | reverse complement strand
GACCCCGATACCGTAAGACAAGGATATAATGTAACTTTATCAGGTGTGGTTACGGCAAATGATAATTATAACCAAGTTTGGATACAAGATTCAAATAATCCGATGTCGGGTGTAATGATTTACAGTTCTTCTTTCACTTCAACTGTAGCGGTAGGCGACCAAATTACAGTTGTTGGTCAAAAAGCACTTTATAACGGAGCAACCGAAATAACCGATCCGATGTTGATTAGTACAACAAGCGGAGGCACACCGACACCGGCTGTTATTAATACGGCAGATTTGGAATATAACAAAACACAAGACGACCCTGCAGCCGAACCGTGGGAAGGACAATTAGTTACGGTACAAGGTATCGTAATTGACAGTTTAAATACTTCACATTACGAATATTTCGGACACGATTGCAGCGGAAATATTATTTGTTTTGATGATGATGTTATTTATCATTACGGAGGCGGATTTGCCCTTACAACCGGAACAATGTATAATATTACCGGTGTAGTTACTTATTCTTACGGACACTATAAAGTAAACCCGAGAGGAACGGATGATGCTGTTGAAATAACAAGAGATTTAACTTCGGTTGTTGAAGATCCGGCATCTCAAGTTGCCGATGCAACAATTGACGGAACGCTTGCCGTTGACTCTTTACATGCAATTGAAGCATTCAAATTTAAAATTACCGATGAAGGAACTGACGGTTTGCCGACAAAATTATCGCAATTTGATATATATGCGGGACCGAATAATACTGTTGATCTTGCCGGAGATGCAATTGCAAGCGGATGGTTTGATTTCGGAGATGCTGCCAACCCGATAGTTTTTAGTGCAGAACCGGATTTTAATACCGACCATTTTACTTTTTATGTTGATCCTGCAACAGCTGTTATTGATAACGGAACAAGTAAAGAAGTAATCTTACATCTTTGGTTTGACCCTGCATATTTAGTTGACGAAAGCGTGTTACAATTGATGATAAAATCAGGAATGAGCGGATTTGTCGCAGATTGTATCAGCTCTCAATTTACTTCATCTTTTGCTGCCGATATTACCGGAGGAGCTTTAACTATTGATACCAATGTCGGAATTGATGCAATAAACGGAAAAAATATTAAAGTTTATCCGAATCCTTCAAACGGTATTATAAATATTGATGTTAAAAATAATTATGAACTTGAAGTTTCGGATATTACCGGAAGAATAATCAGTACAAAATCATTAACGGGAAATACAAGTATTCAAATAAATACAACCGGTGTTTATTTCTTGAAATTTTCTGATAAAAACGGTACTTATGTTCAAAAGGTAATTGTTCAATAATAGTATATTTTTAAACTATATTTTTAAAAGAAGTTGCTTTTTTAAAGCAACTTCTTTTTTTTGCATAGTGAATCATTATCTTAACCCTATTATTCACGGAATTAACTTTATGCAGATGCGGTGTCGGAAATAATATCCGTATTGCACTTACGAAATTTCGGATTTAGATTAAAAATTTGCAGATTAAAAAAGAATGCTTAATTTTGCGGGCTCAAATCATTAAAATTTAATTAATATAAACAGAAAAATTATGATGAACCAGTATGAAACCGTTTTCATTGTTACTCCCGTTTTATCTGATGATCAGGTAAAGGAAACGGTAAAAAAATTCAAAAAGATTCTCACCGAAGGCGGTGCCGAAATCTTAGTTGAAGAAGATTGGGGATTAAGAAAACTCGCTTATCCCATCAAACACAAAACCACAGGTTTTTACAATTTAATTGAATTTAAAGCCGAAGGTGCTCTTATTGAAAAATTAGAAACTGAATTTCGAAGAGATGAAAAAATTATCCGATTTTTAACCTTTAAAATGGATAAATATGCTGTTCAATATTCAGATAAGAAGAAAAAGTTAAAAAAAGAAAATTCTAATTAATTAAAAAATAGGAAACCATGGCTGATAAAAATGTAAGATACTTAACACCGGTAGCGGTTGATACAAAAAAAGATAAATATTGTCGTTTTAAAAAACACAAAATTAAATATGTTGATTATAAAGATGCAAACTTTTTAAGACAATTTTTAAACGAACAAGGTAAAATTTTACCGCGTCGTTTAACCGGCACATCTTTAAAATACCAACGGAAAGTTTCAAAAGCCGTAAAACGTGCAAGACACCTTGCTATTTTACCCTATGTAACTGATTTAATGAAATAAATTTAACGACTAAAAAAGTTTTGATATGGAAATTATTTTAAAAGAAGAGATAAATAATTTAGGATATAAAGACGATATCGTAGAAGTAAAAAGAGGCTATGCGGTAAATTATCTTATTCCTAAAGGTTTAGCTGTAAGAGCTGATAAATCGGCAAAAAAAGTTCGAGAAGAAAATTTGAAACAACGTGCTCATAAAGAAGAAAAACTTCGTAACGATGCCTTGGCAATTGCCGAAAAACTTCAAAATAAAGAAATTAAAGTCGGAGCAAAAACCAGTTCGAAAGGTAAAATTTTCGGTTCGGTTACGAACATACAATTGGCAGATGCAATTAATAAAAAGGGCTTTGATATTGACAGAAAGAAAATTTCAATTGTGCAAAAAGAAGTGAAAGAAGTCGGAAAATATGATGCCGTAATTAAATTGCACCGTGATGTAAAAGTTGAATTAAGTTTTGAAGTCGTTTCGGAATAAATTCAATAAAATATTTAAAAAAAAGGACAGTCGTTTTCGGTTGTCCTTTTTTGTATTTATATTTACAAATAATTTTTTTGTAAATTAGCCGTTTTATTAAAATCTGACAAAAGTGAATAAAAAAAGAGTCGTTTTCAGTCTGAAATATACTTTAACAGGATTTATTGCCGGAATTATTATCAGTATTATCAGTATTATTATTGTTGTTAATTCTGCCGATATTATTATAAATGCCGAATCTGTTTCTCAATTCTTTTCCGAACATAATTTTGTGGCTTTTATTCTCTTTTTACCTTTATTTATTACAACGGTAATCGGTTATATTACGGATATAAGTTTAAATAATTTGTTTCGGGCTAAAGAAATTGAGTTTGAAGAAACAAAACAACATTCTCAACAAATTTTTAATTTTATTGATAAACTGAGAAAAGGAGAATCCGTAAAAAAATTAAAAAATTTGCCGGATAATGATAAAATAATTCAAGCATTAATAAATTTGAGTGAAGAAATAGAGACAAGACAAAAAGAAGAAGAAAAAAGAAAGAAAGAAGATGCACAACGAGCCGAAACATCAGAGGGACTGGCTTATTTCGGTGCCGTACTTCGAGAGCACAATAACACTGTTGAAGAGTTGACTCAAACTGTTACGAATGAATTGGTCAGATATGTAGATGCCTATCAGGCAGCATTTTATTTAATAGATGAAACCGCTTCGGAAAAAATAATTAAAGAAGTCGCAAATTACGCTTCGGGAAGAAAACGATTTGCATCAAAAGAACTTAAATGGGGTGAAGGTTTGCCCGGTGCTTGTATCATTGAAAAAAAATCGAGTTATTTAAAAAATATTTCCGAAGATTATCTCGAAATAGAATCCGGTTTGGGAAGTGCAAAACCGAGAAGTTTGTTGATTGTTCCGGTTGTTACGCAGGAAGGAGTTATACACGGTGCCCTGGAATTAGCTTCTTTTAAAGAATATGAAGATTACGAGATAAAATTTATAGAACAAGTTGCCGAAAATACGGCAATGACAATTTCTACCTTAAAAATTAACAATGAAACGGCAATTCTTTTGAAAGAATCAAGAGAACAAGCAAGTGCGTTGTCAAGTCGAGAAGACGAGTTGCAAAAAACCATTTCCGAAATGAGACGTTTGCAGGAAAATGCCGATATTCAAAGTGCCGCTTTCCGTTCGTATCAGGATGCTACCAATAAAGCACTGATAAGAGCCGAATTTTCCAATGACGGAAAACTGCTTTTTGCAAACAGAAAATTTTTAAAACTTTTTGAATATAAATCTAATTCGGAAATCGAAAATGAAAATATTTTAAAATTTGCAAGTCCGGACAATCCGGAATGGTTTCAAAATCTAAAAGACTTAATCTTCAATAAAGATTCACATTTTGAAGGACTCTTAAAACATTTGACAAAATCCGGAAAAACCGTTTGGATTGAGTCTTCATATATCGGATTGAAAAATGAAAAAGGAAAAACAGAGAAAATATTATTTCTCGGAATTGATATAACTCGATTAAAAACAGATATATTAAATTTTGAGATAAAAAATAATCAATTGAATAATGCTTTGTTTACCTTAAATTTCGGACCAAACGGTGAGATCTCTGATTTTGGGGAACTTTTTATTAATAAATTGAATTATACTGAAGATGATTTAAATCAAAAAACAATTTTTGACTTATTCAGTGAATCGTATTCGGAAAAAATTAAAGATATTGTAAATAATATTGTTGATTCGGGAATTGCTTATGAGGGAGAATTTGAGTTTATAAATTCAAACGGTGAAATTGCATTTTTTTACGGTACAATAATTCCCGAAAAAGATATAAATGAAAATGTTAATTCTTTGAAAATTTTAGCTTTTGACTATTCTGAACAAATAAGTTTTGCCGAAAGAATAAAAGAACAGGAAAAATTAATTCAAAATCAAACAAAAGAAATAGAAACCGTAAAAGAACGGATGAATCGGCGTATCGAACAAGTAAAAGAAGAAATGCGAGATTTATATATTGATATTGAAACAGCTTATATTTTCAGTAAAAAAACCTTTGAATTGTTGCCCGATGCCGTTATCAAAATTGATAAAGACAATAAAACGGAATTTATTAATGCTGCTGCGGCTCAATTATTTAATGTAAAAAGAGAAGAGTTAACAGGAAAAGATATTAAATTATTATTGCCCGATATTGAAAATAAAGCGGAAGGAATATATTTAGGGGATATATTAAATGTTGATAATCAGGAACTTCAAGATAAACAAGAACTCGATATTTATATTCTGAACGAAAAAAATAAACCCGTATTTTTGAAAATGCTTTTGATAAAAACATCCGTGGGCTTAAGGCAACAACTTACTGCATTTTTAAAGAAAAAATAAACCAAAAATTGTTAAATTATACTGTTTGATATGAATTTAACCGAAGTTACAAATAAAAAACATATCAAAGAATTTCATAAAGTACCTCGTATTTTATATAAAAACGATTCTAATTATATTCCGCATATTGAAGAAGATATTGAAAAGAAATTTCATAAAAAAACAAATAAATTGTATGACGGAACAAATGCAAAAAGATGGATTCTGACAGATGAAAAAAATAATTTAATCGGCAGAATTGCCGCCTGGAAACATCCTAAACATTTTGTTAAATTTAAACAACCCACGGGAAGTATCGGATACTTTGAATGTATCAACCGGCAAGATGCCGCAAACCTGCTTTTCGATACGGCAAAAAAATTTTTAGAAAAACAAGGTGCCGAAGCAATGGACGGACCGATAAATTTCGGCGAAAAAGACCAATTTTGGGGGTTGTTGGTGAAAAATTTTACCGACCCGAATACTTACGGTATGAATTACAACCCCGAATATTATATTCAATTGTTTGAAAATTATGGTTTTAAAATATATTACAAGCAACTGATGTACCACAGAAAAATGTCCGACCCGGTACAGGAGGTGTTTGTAAAAAAAGCCGAAAATTTAAGAAAAGACCCTAATTTTGAATGCAGAAACATAAGAGGATTAAAACTCGAAGAGGTTGCAAAATATTTTACCGAAGTGTATAACGACGGCTGGGGGCATACACGCAAAAATTTCAAAAAATTAGAAATTGAAGCTGCCGTAAAAATAATGAAATCAATGAAACCGGTTATCGACCCCGATATTTTTGTTTTTGCATTTTACGACAACCGCCCAATCGGCATGTATATAAATTTGCCCGAATTAAACCAAATTTTCAAACACCTTAACGGGAAAATGAACCTTCTCGGAAAAATAAAATTCCTTTGGTATAAATTGAAAAAAACATCGACAACCATGTACGGATTAGTGTTTGGTGTAGCTCACGATTTTCACGGTAAAGGAGCAGAAGGTGCGATGATAAAATTTGCCGAAGAAACAATAGTCCCTTTAAACCGATACAAAGATACGGTTCTTACGTGGATAGGCGATTTTAATCCGAAAATGATTACCGTTTGCGAAAATCTCGGTGCAAAACAATACAGAACGTTTGCCGTTTACAGATACCTTTTTGACCGAACAATACCGTTTGAAAGAGCTGATATTGATTATTCTTAGCGGTATGCCAAAAAGACACTGATGTTCTCTTTTTGTATGTCGTTTTGACATGATATATATTTCCTTTTTATATTCCGAAATCTTTTCTATAACTTTAAATATTGTGTATTTACGGAGTTTTGTTGTTTTTTATTTTATTTAGGGAAAAATACGGGAATACAATTTGTAAATAAATTAATACAATTTTTTAATAACCTTAAAATCAGAAACAATGAAATTTACGAATAAAATAAACTATTGGTGGATACCCGTTTTAACCGGAGTATTTTTAATTGCACTTTCAATATTTTTTATCTCAAAACCTGTAAGTGCATTTTTAGGTTTTACCGTCCTTTTCGGTTGGATGATTTTTACCGACGGCGGAATGAACCTGATTTTTGCAATACGAAACAGAAAAATATTCGACTCGTGGATATGGCATCTGTTAATCGGTATATTTGAAATTTTAGTAGGTGTAGTATTGTTGTTTCAGCCCCAAATTTCCGCAGAATCTTTGCTCATTTTTGCCGGTTTTTGGCTTATGTATTCTGCCGTTTCTAAAATGTCTTATGCTTTTGTTTTAAAGAAAAGCGGGGTGCAAAAATGGTGGATA
>CAZCPV010000075.1:0-383 GCA_964500765.1 uncultured Draconibacterium sp. | reverse complement strand
TTAAAAAAAAAAAAATAACTTCTGTTTTTGCATTCTTTATAACAGCAAACCCAATTTTCGGAATTTTAGGTATAGTTTACCTTGTTTCGCTTACAATATTAATATCAGGAATAACGGCACTTATATTCGGTTTACAAATTAAAAATTTAAACAAAACATTTTAAAATTAATAAATTATGGTAAATTTGATAATAAAAAACATCAAAGATGTTGAAGAAAATTTAAGAGAAAGTATTCAGAAAAAAATTGAAGAAAAATCAGAATATTTTGAAGAACTTTTAAAAAAATACGAAAAAGACTTAACTTTGGAAGTAATTATCGATAAATCATCATCACTTTACAAAATAAGTGCTGCAATCGACTTAAAGAGTAAAAAACTGCTT
>CAZCPV010000074.1:0-11956 GCA_964500765.1 uncultured Draconibacterium sp. | reverse complement strand
AACAGCACAAGACACACTGTTTCAGGTAGATATGAATGCAGGAACACAATCGGATATTCAAAATTCTTTAACTGCCGTTGCTGCTTTCGGTTCACCCGCAGGTGCCGTTCAAAATGCAAATAACGGAAAAATTTATATCACAAACGACGAAGCAGATTCGCTGAGTGTAATTAACTTTCCGGACAGTTTTCCGGCAAATTGCGGATTTGAAAAAAATGCCGTTTTCCTTGACGGAAAAAAAGCCCGATTGGGACTTCCGAATTTTGTTCAGTCTTATTTTAAAACAACTTTGTTTAAAGCTGTAAACACTTGTTTCGGAGATTCAACTTCTTTTACGATTTCGAACACTTTAAATATTGATTCGGTTATTTGGAACTTCGGAGATTTTAATTCGGGAAATGAAAATATAAGCAAATCGGTAAATCCGAAACATCTTTTTACCGCATCCGGTATTTTCAAGGTTCATTTAGAAACTTGGTTTAACAATGTTGCAACAGATTATTATCAAAATATTAAAATTGTGTCGCCGCCGCCGTTAAATCTCGGAAACGATACCGTATTATGCGAGGCAAACACTCTTATTTTATCGGCATATTCGCCGCATTACACTTATTTTTGGAACACTTTATCAACCGATTCCGCAATTATTGTAGATACAAGCGGAACGTATTCGGTTACTATCCAAAATATTTATACCGGTTGTAAAAATTCGGATACCGTTGATGTAATTTTTTCCGAAATTCCTGAAATAAATTTGGGAAACGACCGCTCGTTTTGCGAAAACACACAATATATCATAAATGCCTATCATCAGGGATATACCTATACATGGCAGGATAATTCCCACAATCCGTACTTTGAAACCGATACGGCAGGAACATTTATCGTTCACGTAAAAAATAAATATGGTTGCAAAAATTCGGATACCGTAAAATTGTCGATGATTTATATTCCGAGATTCGATTTCGGAAACGATACGGTTTTTTGTGAAGGACATTATTTAACGCTGAATCCCGGATTATCCGATGCCGATTACTTTTGGCAGGACGGCAGCACCGATTCCGTATATTATGCCGGCAAAACAGGAATATATTTTCTTACGGCAAAAAACCGATGCGGAACATGGACAGACAGTATTTTTATAACATTTGAATATTGCGGACCGATATATATACCGAATGTTTTTACACCGAATGAAGACGGCATTAATGATGCTTTTACCATAAAAGGTATCGAACATGAAAATTGGATATTAACGATTTATTCAAGATGGGGAAACAAGGTTTACTATTCTTCCGATTATAAAAACAATTGGAAAGGAACCAATGCGGGAAGCGGTGTATATTATTATATTTTGTCAAATTCCGAAAACCGGCAAATTTATAAAGGAACCGTAAGAATTATAAAATAATAAGTTACCTTTGTATTTCATTTATTAACTAAAAAAAATTATAACTGATGAAAAAATTATTATTTATAAGCATTATCGCATTCTTTTTATTTTCTTGTTCTTCAAACAATGAAGAATTAGCTTCAAATTCAAATGACAGCGATAAACTTCCGGCTCTGAAAATTGAAGTTCCGGCAGAATTGCAAAACAACGAAAATGCAAAAGAAATTATCACAACCGGTGAAGAAATGATTAACAAATTTTCCAATACATTGGAAGACATTATTAAAGACAACAAAAACTTAATCGGCAAAAAAAATGATGATTTATCTTTTATGGAACAAATACAAGTCGGAAAAATTGCCGTTCAAATTGCGGCAAGTATGGCGGAATTTGCCCCGAAATTCGTAAAACTTCAATCAAAAATAGAAAATTTCAAAAAAGGTGATATTTCCGAAGAAGAAGCAAAAGCAATTGATGAAGTAGGTAAAGCTTTTGAAAAAAGAATGGACGAGATAAATAAAAAATACGAAAATCTCGGGAAATAAAATTACACAAAATTTGCCGGTAATACACTAATTCATATATTCAGTCTCGGTGTGAATAATTTTATTAAACACAAAAGGTGTAATAAGCTGACATTCCGTCTATTACATATTCACGCCGAGCCCCTTAACAACAGTCCGGCATTAAAATTTTAATTTCAATTTATGGTATTCCTCAAATTTTGATTTTACTTTTTCAAAATCATTTTTTGCCGCTCCGACAATTATTTTGCAGGACAATTGCATATCCTGCTCAATAATTTTCAAATTATATTCTTTAATAATTCGCATCACATCATTCATTTGCGAATATTCAAATAAAACTTCTATATTTTTGTAAATCGTTTTTGTAATAATATCGGCATTTTTTATTGCGTCTTCGGCAGCCGTTCCGTAGGCGTTTATTAATCCCGGAATACCCAGTTTCGTTCCGCCGAAATACCGCACGACTATTATTAAAATATCCGTTAATTCATACGATTTTATTTTACCGAGAACAGGCGGACCCGATGAATTTGAGGGCTCACCGTCGTCGCTTGCCCTGAAAATCTTCATATCTTCACCCAAGCGATAAGCATAAACATGATGTCGTGCATCGTGATATTTTTTTCTGACGGATTCTCTCATTATTTTTATTTCATCTTCACTTTTTACCGAAAAAGCAAAAGCATAAAATTTACTTCCTCTGTCTTTAAAAAAACCTTCCGATTTTGATTTTATCGTTTTATATCGGTCTGTGTTCATTGCCTGTTTTAATTAATATAATACTCATATAGATTGATATAGATTGAATGAGATTGACCCAAATTATTTTATTTTTTTTCTCATACTTGACAATATTTTTATTATTTCAATACTTTCCGAATGGATCTCTTTTACAAAATCAGAATTTATAATTTTTGAAGAAATCTATAATATCCGCAAAAAATCAACTTTCAACTTTTAACTTTCAACTTTCAACTTTTAACTTTTAACTTTCAACTTTCAACTAAAATACCTATCTTTGACAAACAAAATTTCAAAAACATAAAATTAAACAAAAATGACAATATCAGATTTAAAACCTGC
This sequence comes from uncultured Draconibacterium sp., assembly GCA_964500765.1. Classification (GTDB taxonomy): domain Bacteria; phylum Bacteroidota; class Bacteroidia; order Bacteroidales; family JAADGE01; genus JAADGE01. The sequence goes on along the minus strand of CAZCPV010000074.1, from coordinate 8,953 downwards.
TGAAATTTGGAAATATTTCGATGAAATAACCAAAATACCGCGACCTTCCAAAAAAGAGGAAAAAATTATTCAATACCTTCTTAATTTTGCAAAAGAGCATAACCTTGAAGCAGAAAAAGACGAAGCCGGAAATGTAGTAATTCGCAAAGCCGGAACTGCCGGAAAAGAAAATCACAAAACCGTAATTTTACAAAGCCACTCGGATATGGTATGCGAAAAGAATGCCGATACAAAGCACAATTTCGATACCGACCCGATACAAACATACATCGACGGTGATTGGGTAAAAGCAAAAGGAACAACGCTCGGCGGCGACGACGGCATAGGCATTGCGGCGGCACTTGCCGTGCTGGCATCCGACACTATAAGCCACCCGCCTTTGGAAGCACTGTTTACGGCTGACGAAGAAACCGGAATGACCGGAGCTTTCGGACTGAAAGACGGCTTTTTAAAAGGTGAAATTTTAATTAATTTGGATTCGGAAGACGAAGGCGAACTGTTTATCGGCTGTGCCGGCGGTATGGATACCGTTGCCGAGTTTTCATACAAGAAAAAAACTGTTCCCAAAAATTCCCTTGCTTATAAAATTTCCGTAACTGGTTTAAACGGCGGGCATTCGGGCGATGAAATTGACAAAGGGCTCGGAAATGCCAACAAAATTTTAAATCGAATTATTCTTAATACGTATAAAAAATTTAATGTACGACTTTCCGATTTTAACGGCGGCAATTTACGGAATGCTATTCCGCGCGAAGCATTCGGAACAGTTATCGTAAATAAAAAATATGCCGACGATTTTGAAAAAACGGTAAAATCTTTGTCGGAAGCCGTAAAAAACGAATTTGCCGTTACCGAAAAAAACTTATCGATAAATATTGAAACAACCGACTTACCGGAATTCGTTATATCGAAAAATGTGCAAAAAAAACTGATGCACTCGCTTTATGCTTGTTGGCACGGTGTGTATGCAATGAGCAAAGATATGCCCGGATTGGTTGAAACCTCAACAAATTTAGCTTCCGTAAAATTTACGGACAAGAATAAAATAAAAATAGAAACCAGCCAAAGAAGTTCGGTTGAAAGTGCAAAATACGATATGGCACAAACCGTTGCATCGGTTTTTAAACTTGCCGGAGCAAAAGTGAAACACGGCGACGGTTACCCGGGATGGAAGCCGAATACCGATTCCGAAATTATGAAAATTACCGAAACATCATACGAAAAACTTTTTAACAAAAAACCGGAAGTAAAAGCCATACATGCCGGACTGGAATGCGGACTTTTCCTCGAAAAATACCCGCATTTGGATATGATTTCTTTCGGACCGACCATAAAAGGAGCACATTCGCCCGATGAACGTATGAATATCCCTACGGTTCAAAAATTTTGGGATTTATTGGTTGATGTTTTGGAAAAATTATAAACTTGTAAAAAACAGCTACAGAAAAGGATGCTAACAAACAGGCATCCTTTTTTATATTGAAAGATACTTTTTTATAGGTTGCAAACGGCTGTTTATCCGAAAATTTTAATCAGAAAAAAATTATTCCTATTTTTAGAGCATAAATCTCTAATTCAAAAATACAATTGATGAATAAACGCAAATTAATTATTATCGGCTCCGTTATTTTAATCATTATTTTTTCCTTCGTTTTATCAGGAATTTTCAGAAAAATGAAAAAAGAGCCCGAAAAAAAGCTTCCGGAACAAATTAAAAGATATGTAAAAGCCGAAACGGTTAACTATAAAACGTACAAGTCGGAATTTAAAGTTACCGGAAGAGTTGCTTCACAAAATTACATTGATTTAAGCAGCGAAGTAAGAGGAAAAATATTACCCGGACAGGTAAGTTTAAAAAAAGGACAAAGTTTCCGTAAAGGTCAACTGCTTTTGAGAGTGTATGATAAAGAAGCAAAATTGGCATTGCAGGCACACAAAAGCCGTTTTTTAAATTCATTGGCAAATATACTTCCGGATTTTAAAATTGACTTTCAAAACAGCTATAAAAATTGGAATACTTTTTTCAATACGATTGATATTCAAAAAGACATTCCGGAACTTCCGAAAATAAAATCCGACAAAGAAAAGATATACCTTGCGGGAAGAAATATTTTAAGTGACTGGTATTCAATAAAAAGCGAAGAAATTGTTTTAAAAAAACACTATATTTATGCACCTTTTAACGGAGCATACACCGAAGTTTATGCCGAACCCGGAGCCGTTGCATCACCCGGTGTCAGAATTGCACGAATGATACGTACGGATAAATTGGAATTGGAAGTACCGATAGAAACGGCAAATATTCATTTTATAAAAAAAGGACAAAAAGTAAAAATTATTTCAAGCGATAAAAATAAAATTTTTTATGATTGCATTTATCATGATTGTTTTAATTTTAGTTTTGCATTTTAAGTCTGTTTGGCAGGCACTTATTGTACTGATGATGATACCTTTAGGTTGGCTCGGTGCCGTTTGGGGACACGGTATCGAAGGGCATCCGGTTTCAATGCTCAGTGCTTGGGGAATGGTTGCTTTATCCGGGGTAATTATTAACGATGCCGTAGTATTTCTTTCAAAATATAACAGTTTGCTTTTAGAAGGACGAAAAGTAAAAGAAGCTGTTTTTGAAGCCGGATTAACACGTTTTCGTCCGATTGTTTTAACCACTGTTACAACAGCCGGCGGTTTGTACCCGATTATTATGGAAGACAGTTTTCAGGCACAAATGTTAATTCCTATGGCAATTGCTTTGGCTTACGGTGTTTTTGTGGGAACCGCATTTATTTTAATGTTTTTTCCGGTATTAATTTTATGTTTAAATGATATAAAAGTTTGGCTTAAAACACTTTGGACAGGCATAAAACCCCAACCCGAAGAAGTTGAAAAAAGCATTATTCACAGTAAAATACATATTGACTAATTCGTATTCTAATATATTTAAAATGAAAAAAACGGCACTTGTTATATCCTTCATATTTTTACTGTTCACGACCGAATTTGCACAAACAAAAGATTTTGTAAGCATCAGTTTAAAAGAAGCCGTCAGCAAAGGTTTGGAAAATAATTTCGGTATCAGAATTTCCGCAAAAGATTTGACTGTTGCAAAAAATAACGATTCATGGGGAAAAGCCGGATTATATCCGAATGTTTCCGTCGGGGCAAATCAAATAAATCGTTACGACAACTCCCCGAGTAAACTTACCGACGGGCGTGATGACAGCTATATGAATTCTTTAACACCGTATTTGAATGTGAGAATGAACTTATTCAACGGCTTTTCGGTAAAAATTACAAAAGAAAATTTAGATAAATTAAAATCTCTTTCCGAAGGAAATCTTCGATTAACACTTGAAAATACGGTTGCGGATATTATAAATGCCTACAATTCGGTTCTGTTGGAAGATGAAAAATTGAAAGTTACGGAAGATTTGATGAAACTTTCAAAAGATCGCTACACGTATATGTTGATGAAAAAAGATTTGGGCTTATCCGTAACGTATCAAGTTTTACAGGAAAAAAATTCTTTTTTAACCGATTCGTCAAATTATTTGCTGCAACTTATGAATAAAGAAAATGCCGTAAGAGAATTAAGCAAAGTATTGGGCGACACCCAAATATTTGATTATGAACTGACTGACAGTTTAAAAGTAATTGATACCGATTTTAATTTAGCCGATTTGGAAACACAGATGTACCGAAATAATGCATCCTTGAATATTCAGGAAACAAATAACCAAATTATTGAAAACAATATAAAAACGGCAAAAAGTTCTTTATACCCTTCTTTATCCTTAAATATCGGTACCGAACAAACCAATTCTTTACTGAATTATAATTCGCAATCTTCACATTCTTATTCGTATGATGCGTATGCAAATTTGGCATTATCCTATTCTGTTTTTAACGGAAATAACCGAAAACGGGCAATAGCAAATGCAAAAATCGATGCCGAAAAATCGCAATTAAAAATTGACGAATTAAAAATGATTCTCAGAAACAATTTATACAACCTGTATGAAATGTATAATATCAGAAAACAAATGTTAAATGTAGCCCGAGAGAATTTTAAAGCAGCTTCTTTAAATTTAGAAATTTCAAAAGAAAAATTTCAATCCGGTATTATTAATTCATTTAATTACAGAGACATACAAATTGTATATATGAATGCGGCATTTGCTCTTTCTCAATCAAAATATTATTTAAACCTGCGATACAACGATTTACTGAAAATTACGGGAAATATTTTGGAAGACTATCAATAAAAAATCCGTACTGACAGTAAAGACCATAAGTACGGATAGTTTAATTCAAAAGTAAAAAAGTTACTCAGTATCTTTTTTTGTGTTGTTTTTGATTATTCTGAGAGAATCGTTAATTGAAAAAGTTACAATTAATAACTCGGTAAATAATCTGACAAAAACAGGTCCTAAAATAATACTTAATAACCCATACCAAAATTGACCCGAAAACATTGAAACAAACCCGCCGATTACGACAACTGCAACGCCTATCCAAAATAAAACTTGAATAATCATCGGCGTAATCATTTTTTTAAACGTTAGAAAATCTTTCATTTTTTCATCCATGATATTTAAATTTAAGTGAAACAATTACACAAATATATGAAAATAATATTAATAAAAATATTAACCTAAAAAAATGCTTATATAAAAACATAAATATGAATGATAATCAGATAGGTATAAATTTAATTTACACTTTTTACATAAAAAATTTTATCATTTAAAAATTATATTCAATATTTGGTTGGATAAATCAGGGAAGCCGAAAACTGAAAAGAGTAGGCATTATATTAATTCTTTTATTATGAAATTCAATATTAATCATCAAGATTCTTTCTCTAGAGGAAAATTATTATTAAGAACCTTTTTCGGTTTTTTTTACATCATGATTCCTCATATGTTCGTTCGATTCTTTGTAGGTATTTGGTATATGATTCAATCAGTACTGTTACCTTGGGTTATCTTATTTACCGGAAACATGCCTGAAAGTTGGTATAAATTCCGTGCAGGTTATATTTTTTGGGGCTTACGGGTAAATGCCTCAATGATGAATTTAACGGATGAATATCCTGCGTTCGGAGTTAACGGAACAAGTAAAACAATTGAATTTTCAATGGAAAGACCGGAAAAATTAAATCGCTTATTAAACTTTTTTAGTTTTATTAAAGCATTTGCATTAATCCCTCATATTTTTGTAATAATGTTTGTAGCCATAGGTGCATATTTTGTTTTATTTATTGCTTGGTGGATTGTTTTATTCACAGGTAAATATCCTGAAAATATGTTTAATTTTATGGTAGGATTTATACGTTGGATGCAACGTATAAACAATTATATGGGCTTTATGACTGATAAATATCCGCCTTTCTCAGGAAAAGAAATTGAAGGTGAAGAATAATTGAATAATGAATTCTTTAAAAAACCGTTGATTAGATTTTCAACGGTTTTTTTTTATTGCTTTTGAAAAGTCAGTTTCGTGGTAACAATTTCCTGTTTCCCGGGGCTTGTTTCCACCGATTCGGTAACCACAAAAGTCATTTCTTTATTACTTAAATTAATGATGTTAATTTCTTCTTTCTTGTCGGTACCTTCGGGGATTAAATAAATTTTCTTTTTCTCTGCATCATATTCCCAGTATCCTTTTTGAACCTGCGGGGTAAAACCGGCACGAGCAAAACTTCTGTCGGCATTAAAAGTCAATAAAACACGCTGTTTCATTTGCACAATATTTTGGTCGGTTAAACGGCGTTCTTCGGCAGTCATATTCCGGCTGTCTTCATAGTCCGCCATTTTCCACGAACCGACAATTTGTTGCTCTTCGGGTTTCAGTTTTTCGCCTAAAACATCAGGAACAACGGTATTACTTGTTTTTAGTTCGGCATTTTGAGTTACAGTTGTTTTTTCCTGTTCGGTATTATTAAAAAAAGCAAAATAGAGTAAGCCGGCAAAAAGTACCGCAATTATACCGTATAAATGCGATTTTTTTAATTCAAAAGTTTCTTTGCCGGAGCCGGAATTTTTCTTTTTTACCGATTTTGTCTTTTTCCCTTCGGTAATTTCTTCAATAATTTCCAATAAAATATCATACGCCTCGTCAAAACCGTCGCCGTAAGCATCAACCCACTCCAACTCACTCAACATAAATTGCATGCCGAGATTCTCATTAATTTTTCCGGCTTTAAACGGTATAATATGACAGCCGTTTTCAACCGCCTTTACCAATTGTTCCGAAACATGTTTTGAATTTTCGGCATGCCCGGATAAAATAAAAATAAAAATCTTACTGTCGGCAATCAATTTATCCGCATTACCTGCAGAAGCATCTCTCGGCAACACATAACACGAATATCCTTCAGATTCTAATTTCGATACCAGCTTCTTGGATAAGCTTTTATCATCTTTAGAATTACTGACAAAAATATCTTTCATACAGAAATTTTATTTTATCTTCGAGAAATACGTTGTCATTAAAAATTCTTCAAAATCCTCCTCAACAATAAGACTGTCGGAAGTTAATTTTTTAACGGCAAAGGTATGCGGAGAATAAGTATCGTTTTCGCCCCAATCAATTGAAAGAACCGTTCCGTCTTCATTAATTTCCCATGTTCCTTCGCTTTTTTCGGGAAAATTTTTGGTAACCTTATCATCTGTAAAGGTGAAAACTTCTTTATCCAATACATCTTTATTCATTTCATTAAAGAAATCAATATCAGATTGTTCGGTCATGGTTGAATTAACAATTTTAACAACATCCCATTTACCTGTCATTTTATCGTGCGGTGTTTTATTACAAGAAACGGCAAGAGTCATAAAAATTACGAGAACGGATAATAATTTTATTTGTTTCATATTATTTAAAGTTTAAAAAATTAAGCGTAACAAATGTATTAATTTTATAGTTAAATACAAATTAATACTTTTGAAAACCGAAAATAAATTAAATTTTATTTCTTTTACGAAAAATTTCGGAATGAAAAAAATCATAAAATTTCTTTTAAAAACAATACCTCGCCCGCTTTTAATAAGATTAAGTTTTTTGGTAAGAAAACCTTTGGCTTTAATTTATAAAGGAACGAATGTTGAATGTCCGGTATGCGAAAAACGATTCAGAAAATTTCTGCCCTACGGTTACGGAAAAGCAAATAAAGACAATCGACTGTGCCCCAACTGCTTATCGTTAGAACGCCATCGTTTGCTTTGGCTTTATCTTAAAAATAAAACCGGTTTTTTTTCAGATAAAATGACCGTTTTACACATGGCACCGGAACAACCTTTTTTGAAAAAATTTAAACAATTGAAAAACTTAAATTATACGACAGCCGATTTATATTCACCTATTGTTGACGTAAAAACGGATATTCGGAATTTGGTTTTCGAAGATAATAAATTTGATTTCTTGATATGCAATCATGTTTTGGAACATATTGACGATGAACAAAAAGCAATGAAAGAAATTTTACGCGTTTTGAAACCGGGCGGAAAAGCAATTTTGCAGGTACCCATTGATTATTTGCTGGAAAAAACTTTTGAAGACCCGAATATTACTTCTCCGAAAGACCGTGAAAAATATTACGGACAATACGACCATGTTCGTCAATACGGTAAAGATTATGCGGAAAGATTAAAAAAAGCAGGTTTTGAAGTAAAGGAAGACAATTTTGTAAATTCTTTTTCGGAAGAAGAACAAAATAAATACCGCTTCGATAAAAATGAACTTATTTATTTGTGCAAAAAACCGTAAATCCATACTTCCGCAGTTGAAGTACCTCGTCTTTCCAAAGGCGAGTTATTCCCGGCTTTTCCAAAGCGACAGTGTACCTCGTCTTTCCAAAGGCGAGATTTTACCTGCTTTTCCAAGGCAACAATGTACCTCGTCTTTCCAAAGGCGAGATTTTACCTGCTTTTCCAAGGCAACAATGCTCATCTTTCCAAAGGCGAGTTATTACCCGCCGACAAAGATTTCCGTTCTCAAAAAATTTCACCCGCTTTTGCAATAACATCTTTAAAAACATCCTTATTCAAGCGATGTTCGATTTCATTGGTTTGCAACCATTCAAAAAAAGCATACGTATCGGTGTTGGCAACCAAATTTTTTCCGGTCATGGGGCAACCGCCCATTCCGTTAAAAACCGTATCAAAATTCCGGCATCCGGCTTCATAAGCCGCTTCAATTTTAGGAATTGTTTCTTCCGGTTTTGAATGCAAATGAAAGTTAAATTCAACATCCGGAAATTCGCTTATAACATTCGTAAATACCAAACCGATTAAATGTGCACTTCCCGATGCCGTTGTATCCGCCAAAGGAAAATATCGCAAACCTTTGTCGTAAAGCACTTCAATCCAGTCCATTAAAATATCAATCCCCCAATCGTCATCATACGGATTTCCGAATGCTTCCGAAATACTTATAATCGGTTTTTTATTTTTTTGAATACATATATCAATAATTTTATCAATTTGTTTTAATGATTGCGTAAAATTTGCTTTCAAATTTTTCTTTTGAAAGATTTCCGATATTGCAAACGGATAGTTAATAAAATCAACCGTATCAAATTCGGCAAGTTGTTTTGCATAATAAGCGTTCCCAACCAAAACCGATATGCTCGAATCAGTATTTTCTAATTTCATTTTTTTCAAGACCTCAGCCGTATCTTTCATTTGAGGCACCGCTTTCGGCGATACAAAACTTCCGACATCAACAATGTCAAATCCTGCTTTCAACAATAAATTGATGTATTCAATTTTATCCTTTGTCGGAATTATTTTTTTTAATGCCTGCATGGCATCGCGCGGTGATTCGTTTATTTTTATCATAATTTATTTTTTGTAAATCGTCTCTCCTGAGGCGATATTGTAAATCGTCTCTCCGAGGCGATATTGTGAATTATCTCTCCCAGAGCAACATTGTCAACCCAATTTTAACAGACAAC
>CAZCPV010000073.1:0-12082 GCA_964500765.1 uncultured Draconibacterium sp. | reverse complement strand
CCAAACCGCGTTCTTCTGCCCAATTTTCCATAAATTTTATTATTTGGGCTTCTTTTTTTGAAGGTCTCGGAATTTTTGTCAGTTCAACAAAATTTTTCCAAACTTCTTTGGGTTCTAATTTTAATAATTCTTCGTTCATTTTATTATTTTTTTATTTATTAACGATATTTAATTTCTTCATAAAATCATCTTTATATGATTTTGACAAAGGAATGGTTTTATTTTTTTCAAGTGATTGCATGTAAATCATATTGTTATCGATTTTCTCGATTTTGTCTTTATTCACGATAAACGAACGGTGAACACGGATAAATTTTCCGCCGGGTAATTTATCCAACAGGGCTTTCATTGTGAAATGGATGGTATGTTTTTTTGTTGTTGTTTGAATAAGCACATAATTTTCCATTGCTTCAACAAACAAAACGTCATCATAAAATAAGCGGACAAATGACGAAGAGCTGCTTTTAATAAAAATTCCTTCGGAGCTTATTTTTTCGGATTCTTCTTCATAATTATTTTTTGCTTTGGTTGCGGCTTTCAAAAATCTTGAATAGCTTACCGGTTTCAGCAAATAATCGGTAACATCGTATTCAATGGCTTGCAAAGCGTATTTCTCTTTTGCGGAAACAACAATAATTTGCGGCAGATTATCCAAGGTTTCCAGAAATTCGACACCGCTCATACCGGGCATTTCGATATCCAAGAAAATTAATTCGGTTTTGTTTTTACTGTTAAAAAAATTTGCTGCATCAACTGCATTATCAAATACTTCCGTCAGTTCAAGAAAATCGGTTTTTTTTATATATTTCTCAATTACCAAACGAGAAACTTTGTCATCATCAATAATTATACATTGCATAGTGTTTTATTTAGTTCTGAATAATTTCAAAAATATGTTGTAAAATTCCGGTGTTATCAACTAATAAATTAAAATATTCGTAACGGTTTGCCGATAAAACAACAGATTTTTTACCTGCTTTTAAATATTTTGTACTGCTTTCGATATTCATTCCGGGCGTAATAATCAGTTTTTTTGAAAATTTCTTTTCTTTTCCGGTATCTTTTACCAATTCACCTCTTATTAAAATTAATATTCGTTCATAAGAACCTGAGTCAAAATAGATTTTCTCATCTTTTTCAAGATTATGAACCGTAATAATTCTTGCCAAATCTACTAATAAATAATCTGGAATACTAAAAAACAGTTGATATCGTCTTAATAATTTCACTTTATCTTCAAGTAACGTACCTCCTTCGGACAATATTTTTACCAAATTTTGTTTTTCCGGAGACATTTTATTTAAATAATCAAAACATTTTTGAGGATTTTCGTTATAAACAATTTTTGCCGCCGTTGAATAAATAAGCTCATCGGGATGAAAAAGGCACAGAAAAACCTCATCGGGCAGTTCACTTCGCCTTATTTGTTTTAATACTTTTTGCGTGTTTTCGGTTGTCCACGGTTTTATATCGTTATAGGTATGTTCCTCTTTTGAAATCTCATTTTTCGATTTTTTCCGGTGAACACGTTCCGTCATTTCAATCGTTTTTGTAACCGCCCAAGTGCTTATTTTATCATAATCTAATGTAACCAGCCATTTTAGGCGTTCGTTAAAGGTCATTTTTTTCTGCGGAAAATATTTTGACAGTTTTTTAATTCTTTGCGGTGTCGAAATATCATCAAAAATGGGAATAATGTAGGGTTTTAAATCCGGTTCTATAAAATTATCAATAAGTTCCAATGCGTATATCGTATTTTTTCCGATAATATTTTTCTTTATCAGATTAATAATTCTGGGCTCATGCAAGAAACTTAAAAGATTAAACAGTAATTCGTAATTGGTTTCTTTTTCTTGGTCTAAAGCCAAAAACAGTTTTAATGTATTTTTTTCTTCTTTAATATCACTGATTGATATAAAAATTTTCAACAAATTGTCAATAACCGAGAGTATTTTATCTTTAATTGTTTTTTCTTCCGCATCATTTGCCTGATATCGACAGTAATATAAAGCCCAAATTACCGAAATTTGTATTTTTCTGGACGGGTCGTTTATTTTTTTTACGATTAATGATTTTGCTGTACCGGAACCCATTTTGGCATAAATCTCAATAATTTTCAATTTAATGGCTTCTTTTTGCGTTTTTTCGTACATTTTATCTAAATACGGCAAGGTTTTTTCACCTATATCCAATAAGGCAGCCGTACTGATATGATAATATGCCGTAGATTCCAAGAATTCGGTCATTTTCAATATCAATTTCTCGGATTTTATGGTTGAAGCCAATCGAATTGCCGAATTAACGACTAATTTATCTTTTGAATCAAATAATTTTAATACGTAATTTTCAATATTTTCGGTCTCCGGATTTTTTACCAAATATTTTATCAATTTAATTTCGTCTTCCGATTTACCGGATTTTGACAGTTTTATAATATCTTTTTTATTCAACTCTTTAATATCGTCAAATGACAACAAAAATCGAGCTCTGTCGGCACATTCTTTTATTTCTTCGTCATCAACATTTTCGAATTGTGTTTTTACTTGTTTCAAAATTCTGTCTCGCCATGTTACATCAATACTTTTTAATACGGCTTTGTTAATTAATTCATCATTCTTTTTCAGAAGTGACGGAGCATAGGGTTCAAAAATTCCGGGATTTGTTTCGGCTAAAATTGTTACGCTCAATCGTACGACATCGTCATTAAATTTTTTGAATTTTTTGGCAAGGACTTCTGTTCCGTAGCGATATTTTGAAGTCTCTTTCTGTTTTTGAGAACTTAATTCTTTCAGAATTTCCCGAAGCTTGTTTTTATATGCCAAATATAATTTCCTTGCAACAAAAACCCAAATAACCAACAGGGGTAAAAAGAAAACCGGATAGTATTCCAAGCTGAATCCGTCGCCGAGATTCAAAATTAAATTTAAGCCCAAAAGCAAAGCACCGGCAATTGCAATGGCAAATTGCATTACAACACCTACTTTCGATTGAACGGCTAATTGCAGGGTTGACGGCAGCGGTTGATATAAAATATTAAATGACGGGTCGTCCAATCCGCGTCGCATAATTCGTTCAAAAGATTTGTTTAAGGTCATCAGTATCAAAAACACGATACTTACCGTACCGAAAGTAAAACCGGTAATTAATGAAATAAAAATAATTAATGTCAGCGATAAAGGCAATACTATAAGTCCTAATTTTACACCGTATTTTACTAAAATTCTGCTTGAAAAATACGAAATGATTAATTCTCCCACTTTTAAACCGGCAAATACCAATGCCATAAACGAAGCAACCGACCCTGCTTTTGCAAATAAAGTTGTTTCCTGCACTTTGATGGCTGAAAGAAATCCGAAATCTGCAACATAAATAACTGTCATAGAGATTGTTGCAGACAGAAAAATTAATTTAAAATAGTTATCTTTTATTAAACTTCTGAAGCCGGTATCGATTTTCTCTTTTGAAACTTTTTCTTTTTCTTTTTGTTCCGGAAATTTTTTGTAAATTTTAAGAAGAATGATGATTGCAACAATTAAACTTCCCGCCGATACAAAAAGTAAATTATATGAAGTGCCGATAATTTTTGACAATACGGGAATAATTAAATAGCCCAAAATTGAGGCAATAACACCGCCCATATTTATCATTCCGAACAAACGTTTTACCTGAACCAAATTCAGTAACCGCAGAGCTAATCCGCCGGATTCGATACCGACAAGAGATATAAAAGGCCATGCCCAAATAAAAACAAAAAAGCTAAGGTATTTCGATTCGATAAAATTTAAAGAAAGTCTTGCAAACAGACTGACTGTCAACATAAAAGCTAAAGCCGAAACAAATAAATGTTTACTTTTTATTTTTTGTTGAAACCACGAATATAATGTAGAAATAATATATCCGAAAAGCCCGGCTGTTAAATAGGCATAGGGTAAATGTTCGCTGCCGTAGTCTCTGATAAATACCGAATTTGCCTGTACAAAATAAAAGGCAATGAATAAACCGACAAAGAACGAATGAAAAAATAATAAGAAAAATTTATTAAGTTCTTCCGATTTCAACCCGAATGTATTGATTAATATTTTTTTAAAACTCGGCATTTATCTGTATAATTTTATAGTGTAACTATTTAACCGAAAGAATTGATTTATTTTCTTTCATATCGTTTATCATTCGTTTATAGCGTTTCAGTTCTTTTTCTTTTTCAACAAGTAAGCCGGTAATTTTATTATTTTCCGAAAGCAATTTATCGTATTCTTCCTGTAAGCGACTTGTTTTAGCATTAATTTTAGCGGCAAACAAAGATGCTGCAATCATTTCCGTAATTTTTTCGGTAAATTCAATATTAAAATCGTCAATTTCTTTTAAAGAAGCCAACTCAATAACGCCTACTAAGTAATTTTCGGTTACCAAAGGAACGATTAAAAGGGCTTTCGGATTTGCCGTCCCCAATCCCGAACGGATTTCGGCATAATTATCGGGAATATTATTAATATAAATTTTTTTCTTTTCATAAGCACATGCACCGACCAATCCGTCGCCTATAAAAATTTTCTTTTCTCTGTATTTTCGCCTCCCGTAGGCAACCGAAGCCGTCAGTTCCAAATAAATTTCATCCGCTTCATCGTTAACCATAAAAATTCCGCCTTGGTTAACACCCAACATATTAACTAAATTATGAATAATGTCATAAGATAATTCTGCAATATCTTTACTGCTTTTTCTGAGTAATTCGGCAAATTCGGCATACGCTTCATTGGCTCTGCTTCTTCGTTCATTTTCAAGTCGTCTTTTTTCTTCTTCCTCGGATGCTTTTTTAATACTTTCCCGCATAGCTAATAAAGAATTTCCGAGTTTATCATCGGCACTTAACGGTTTAAATTCCGCATCGATATTTCCTTGTCCTATTTCCAAAGAAAATCCGGCATATTGATTAAGTCCCGAAATTAAATCGTTCAAAGAATTAAGCATTTCTCCCAACTCATCATTCCTGTTTATTTGTTGTATTTCCGGAACATGCCCTTTTGACATGTCAAATAACTTTTCTTTAACCTTAAATATTGAATCACTTATTGATTTTCCGAAATAAAATAAACCGAGCGATGCAAATAAAATCAATATTAATCCGAAAATAATAACAACGGTAATTAAACGGTTTGTTTGTCGATTAAGTTCGGCCGTTTTTTGTGCTGTCATTGCATCAATATAATCCACATAAACACCGGTTCCTATAACCCAACCCAAAGGTTCAAACAAACGGATATAACTCAATTTAGGAATTCGTTCATCGGTTCCCGGTTTATAATAATCGTATTTTAAAAATCCGGCTCCTCCGTTTTTATGTATAACATCTGCAAACGCTTCATATACATTTTGTTTTGTATCCTGAATATAAAATACCTGCACCGTGCCGTTCATTTCGGGTTTAACCGGATGCATAATAACCGTATAAGGCGGATTTACTTCATTAATCCAAATATAGCCGGCATCACCGAAAGTAATTTGTTCAATATTTCTGACGGTATTTCTTAATTCAGGAGGAAAATCTTCAATTTTGACAGAATGTCGATGATATGAACCGGAAATTTTATTCCAAGCTTTATCCAACATCTTATAAGCACTGTTTACATTATCTTCGAGTTGTTTCTTAATAATTTCTGTTTGTTCTTTTTTATAAGAATCAATACTTTCCAAGGTTTTTTTACGATATTCCCAAACAGAAAATACGGTTACGGCAACAATTGTAACAAAAACAATAATGCCGGTAAACAAAGGTATTTTTGTGCGAATATTCATTAAAAAAATAAGATTATTTTAAAACCCGAAATATACAAAAAAAATATTTTATACACTATTTTATCTTATTTTCCCGAAACCCGATATATTTTGTTTGTCCGGTTAGTATAAATTCATATTTTTGTCCTCGAATCGGGTATATTTGTTTAATCATACACAAATATAAAAGGGAATGTCGTGAAAATCGACAACAGTACCCGCTGCTGTAAGCTTCAATGTTTTGAACTTTCTTTGCCACTGTTTGTGAGTTGCCGAACGGGAAGGCGTTCAAAATACGGAGTAAGTCAGAAGACCTGCCGGATTCGTTTTATTATCCGAAGCTTTCGGGAAAAAAAGCTTTAAGGATGGACATTTATGCTCATTCCCTTATTTCAAATTCCCATTTTTTTCGGATTAATATCGTTGTTTTATTTATTAATTTTTAAATTTATTTATCATGAAAAAAAATTTATTTTTAACATCGGTGTTAATCGCATTTTTTTCATTTGCGCTTAATGCACAAACAATTGTTGATTTTGAAAGTCTTGCCGTACCAGATACAGGATTTTATAACGGGTCTGCCGATTATTCCGGAAGCGGAAATCAAGAAACTTTTACTTATTCCGAAAACGGTGCAAATTTTTACGTAAATTATACAAATACCGGAAGTTACGACTATTGGAGCGGTTTTGCATATTCAAATCAAACAAATTTAACAACTGCCGATTGGACAAACTACTCGGCTTATGCCGACCCTGCCGGAGGTGCCGAAAATTCTTCAAATTATGTAATCGCATATACATACGCCGGCGATTCAATTATGTTTGATAATATTATTCATATTGATTCGGTTAAAATAACAAATTCGGTATGGGCTTATCATTATATGAACGGAAGCGACGGAAGCGGCTCAGGCACCTATACTGCCGACGATTATTTCAAACTTTCAATAACAGGAATATCGAACAGCGGAAGTTACACAGGAACTGTTGATTTTTATCTTGCTGATTTTACAAACGGAAATTCATATATTATTGATAATTGGACAAATGTTAACTTATCGGATTTAGGAAACGTAAAAGGTTTAAAATTCTATCTTTCAGCTCTTGACACCTATACTCCTTATTACTTCTGTATGGATAATTTGGCATATTCCGATGCAGTTTCCGTAAAAAATAATGATAATACCGATATTGCCGTTTATCCGAACCCCGTAAAAGATATTGCAAACATTACAAATATTCTTAATTCAGCTATAATCGTTTCCGATATTTCCGGAAAAATAATTTTCTCAAAAAATAATTGTAAAGAACTTGAAAAAATAAATTTATCAAGTTTAAAATCGGGAATATATTTTATTACCGTCAAAAATTCAAACAAAACAATTACAAAGAAAATTATTAAACAATAAAGGTAACAAATACGAAATAAAAAAACCGATGCCTTAAAACATCGGTTTTTTATTAAACATTTATCAAAAAATTATTTTTCAACTTTTAATACCGTTTTTACAATTTCTTCAAACTGTGCTTTACTGCGATATCCGATAATTTGTTTATAATTCCCGTCTGCGGGAACAAATAAAACTGTAGGAATACTGCGAATTTTAAATAAATTTGCCAATTGAGGATTTTGGTCGGTATTTATTTTATACACTTGTAATTTGTTTCCGTATTCGGCTTGTATAGCTTTTAAATGCGGAGCAATCATTTTACAGGGTCGGCACCAATCGGCATAAAAATCAATAATTATCGGCTTATTTCCTTCATATTTCCAACTTGAATTTTTAGAATAATCCCAAACATTTTTCTTAAAACTTGCATCATCCAAATGAATTTCACTTTGTGAAAATGCAGGTACAATTCCGAGCATCAAAATAAATGCTGTCAATATCAGTTTTTGTTTCATCTTTTTTACGTTTAATTTATAATATCAATAACGAATTTTATACCAAAAAATTATATAAAAAGAAAGCCGTTGATTATCAGCGGCTTTCTTTTATTTTCCAGTATTAAATTAAGAAGCCGGTTCTTCAACTTTAAGAACATCGGCGATTGCTTTTTTGAAAGTTTCTTTCGGTAAAGCACCTACTGCCATTTGCGGTTGTCCGTCTTTGGGAACAAACAATAACGAAGGAATACTTTGAATTCCGAACATACCTGCAAGGTTTCGTTCAACTTCGGTATCAATTTTATAAATATCAATTTTACCTTCATATTCTTCCGACAGTTCTTCCAAAATAGGAGCAACCATTTTACAAGGTTGACACCAATCTGCATAAAAATCAATCATACAAGGTTTATCACCTTCAAATTTCCAATCTTTATTTTTTTCAAAATTAAATACTTTACTTTTGAATGTTTCTTCACTTAAAAATTCTACTTTTGCCATTTTAAATTTACTTTATTATTTATATATTTTTTGCTTGACATATTTTAGTCAAATAATATGCCTTTTTAAAAAGTGCTGCAAAGAACATAAAAAAACATGACATATTTACCTTTTTTCTCATTTTTTTTATAAAAAAAGATATTTTTGTCAGTAATTATTTTTTACAAACTCATAAAAAAATCTTAAAATGCCTGAATTTAAACGCTTTTTAGTAACATCTGCCCTGCCCTATGCAAACGGTCCCGTACATATCGGGCACTTGGCAGGGGTATATATTCCCTCTGATATTTATGTCAGATATTTAAGATTGAAAGGAAAAGACGTAATTTCCGTTTGCGGAAGCGACGAACACGGTGTTCCCATTACTTTAAAAGCAAAAAAAGAAGGTGTAAGTCCGCAGGAAATTGTTGACAGATACCACAATATCATAAAAAAATCTTTTGAAGATTTCGGAATTGCTTTTGATATTTATTCGCGTACAAGCAATAAAATTCATTACGAAACGGCTTCCGGTTTCTTTAAAAAACTTTACGATGCCGGCGAATTTATCGAAAAAACAACCGAACAATATTACGACACGCAGGAAAATCAATTCCTTGCCGACCGATACATAAAAGGAACCTGTCCGAAATGCGGTTACGAAGAGGCATACGGCGACCAATGCGAAAAATGCGGAAGTGCTTTAAGTCCTACGGATTTAATAAACCCGAAATCAACCATCAGCGGTGCCGAATTATCATTAAAAAAAACAAAACATTGGTATCTGCCGCTTGACAAACACGAACCGTTTTTACGTAAGTGGATACTCGAAGAGCATAAAGAATGGAAGCCGAATGTTTACGGGCAATGTAAATCGTGGCTCGACAACGGATTGCAGCCGCGTGCCGTAAGTCGCGATTTAGATTGGGGCGTGCCCGTACCGGTAAAAAATGCCGACGGCAAAGTACTTTATGTTTGGTTTGATGCCCCTATCGGCTATATTTCGGCAACCAAAGAACTTACCGGCGATTGGGAAAAATATTGGAAAGATAAAGATACAAAACTTGTGCATTTTATCGGAAAAGACAACATCGTTTTTCATTGCATTATTTTTCCCGCCATGCTGAAAGCCGAAGGTTCTTACATATTACCTGACAATGTGCCGGCAAATGCTTTTCTGAATTTAGAAAACGATAAAATTTCAACCTCAAAAAATTGGGCGGTTTGGCTGCACGAATATCTTGAAGATTTTAAAGGCAAACAAGATGTTTTACGCTATGTTTTAACGGCAAATGCACCCGAAACCAAAGACAACAACTTTACCTGGAAAAATTTTCAGGAAAGAAATAACGGCGAATTGGTTGCAATTTTAGGAAATTTTGTAAACCGAACCCTTGTTCTGACAAAAAAATATTACGATAAAGAAATTCCCTTGCCGGATAAAATTAATGAAAATGACACGGCTGTTTTAGAAGAAATTCTGAAAACAAAAAAAGATATTGAAGAAAATATTGAAGTTTATAAATTCAGAGATGCATTAAGAGCATATATGAATTTAGCTCGGGTCGGAAATAAATATCTTGCCGACGAAGAACCTTGGAAACTTATAAAAACAAATCCGGACAGAGTGCGAACAATTTTATATGTCGCCAATCAAATTACGGCGGCATTAACCGTTCTCGGCGAACCGTTTTTGCCTTTTACATCAAAAAAATTAAGACAGATGATAAACTTGCCCGATGCAAAATGGGGTGATATTGACCTCGGCATTACAAAACAAGGGCACAAAATTAACGAACCCGAACTGCTTTTTGAGAAAATAGAAGACAAAGAGATTGAATATCAGATAAATAAACTTCTGAAAACAAAAGAA
Source organism: uncultured Draconibacterium sp. (assembly GCA_964500765.1). Lineage (GTDB taxonomy): Bacteria > Bacteroidota > Bacteroidia > Bacteroidales > JAADGE01 > JAADGE01. Next base: position 2,067 of record CAZCPV010000073.1, on the reverse strand, counting down.
GACAACAAAAAAGAAACTGTTGAATTAAAACCGATTAAAGAAACAATAACTTTCGATGATTTTCAAAAACTTGACATACGGGTTGCCGCAATAATTGATGCCGAAAAAGTAGCGAAAACAAAAAAGTTACTGAAATTGACATTAGATACCGGCATTGACAAACGAATCGTTGTTTCGGGTATTGCCGAATTTTACAAGCCGGAAAAAATAATCGGAAAACAAGTGCAGGTACTGGTAAACCTTGCTCCGCGAAAATTAAAAGGCATCGAATCGCAGGGAATGATACTGATGGCTGAAAATTCGGAAGGAAAACTTTGTTTTGTTTCACCGGAAATTGATTTTGAAAACGGTTCTTCCGTAAACTAAAAAGCAAAAATAATATTATGCATGAATATACACCCTTTGCAAAGCAAGCACTCGAAAACTTACGAAATCCGGAAACTCTTCAATGGTATATCATACCGCTTTTGGCTTTGATGTTTTATGTTTATGCTTCCGAAATTCAAAAAAAGAATTGGAATGCGGTATTTGCGGGTTTGGCATTTTGGGGAATGGATTGGATTAATGAAATTATTAATTCATTGGTTCTGCACTTTTCGCACTACGCACCTATTTGGGGTACACCCGGACAATCTGCCTATACCGTTCTTATCGGTTTAAATGTTGAAATTATGTTTATGTTTTCAATTGCCGGAATAATTTGGTCTAAAATGCTGCTTGATGATAAAAAAGCAAAAATTCTCGGTATCAACAACCGTTGGTTTATTATAATTGCCGGTTCCGTATTTTCCGTAATTGTTGAATATTTTTTGAATTCGGCAAACATGCTCACATGGGATTACACTTGGTGGAATGCAAAAAATCCGTGGCTTATTGTTCCCTTCGGGTATATGACCTTTTTTATCGTTGCTTTTTGGGTTTTTGATATGAAATCAATAAAAAAACAAATCCTAACAGTCGGAAGTATTTTTACAATTGTTTTGTTATGTCTGATAATTTTCGGAAATTTGGGCTGGATATAAAAATTTGAATTTTAATCATTAAATTATGAGTTGGTTTTTATACATTATTCTCGGCGGTTTTGCCGGTTGGCTTACCGGACGCATTTTTAAAGGCGAAGGTTTCGGTTTTATTATGAATTTAATAGTGGGAATTGTCGGCGGACTTATAGGCGGTTGGATTTTCAGAATACTGGGTTTTTCGGTAGGCGGAGGCATTATACCTTCACTTATTACGGCTGTTCTCGGCGGCGGAATATTAGTTTGGATACTCGGCTTGGGAAAAAAGAAAAAATAAGATTCTAAAAAAAATACAGTAACTTTGCAGAGATTTTAAACTTAACATAAAACCATGTTTTTAACAATATTCATATTCGCAATTATCCTTATTTCAATTGCACTTATCGGTCTCGGCGTGCAAACTTTTTTTTCAAAGAAAAAAGAATTTCCCGAAACACGTATCGGGCACAACAAAACTCTGCGAAAAAATAAGATCTATTGCATTAAAACCGAGCAAGTTATTTTAGACAAAAACTACAAACAAGTAAAAGGCATAAAAACCTTTTGCTCCGATTGCTAAAAAAATACGAAATTTATTTAAAAAGGATACGTTTATAAAAAAGGTATCCTTTTTTGTTTAAATTTGTATCACAATGAAAAAAATAATATTTGTCTTAATACTGTTCGGAGTTTCTAAAACATATTCACAAAGTAGCTTATCCGCCCGACTCTTGACTGCAAGCACGCACCCTTTTGCAAATCAAAATCTCCCTCTGCATCAAAATAAAATCGACAATAAAGGATACCTCACTTTTGAGCCGGGATTAATTTTATCGTATGACCGATTTATCGCAAAAAAAATATCATTCCGAATCTCAACCGCCGTTATGAACGACCGGTTCGGCACACTTGCCGGATACAGCCAAATTATGCTGAAATACAAAATACTGAAATACTACAAACATTCTTTATACTTGGGTTTCGGTCCTTCCGTATTTTATGAAACCGACAAATCGGATAAAGGAAATTGGGTAAATGAAGACAATTATAAACTTTCGGAAAATACTTT
>CAZCPV010000072.1:0-12163 GCA_964500765.1 uncultured Draconibacterium sp. | reverse complement strand
CGAAAATTTGTCAAAGTGAGTGTACATGGTAACTTTTCCGAAAAAATATTTTACGTTCGGGTTATGTTTTATCAATGCTCCGAGGCCGTCCCATAAGTTGTCCAAAGCAAATAACGTTTTTCTGCCGGCATTTGAAGATTGATTTTCGGGGCTTACAAATGAGCGTCCGAGTTCTATCGTATAAGGAAGATATTCATTAATAAATTTGTCCGAAAACTTAAGCAGCCCTTGTGTGGCTAATTTTAACCCGGAATGTTTGTGAACCGGAATATTGTTGAGATTAATAAAACGATACCCGCCTAATATTTCTTTTTCTTCAGCGTTCCATACAATCAATTGTTGATAGGGTATTTCTGCCGTGTCATATTTGTCAATATCAACTTCTTTCCCGGTTCCTCCGCCGGCATTTCTGAAAGAAACTTCTCTTAATCTGCCTATTTCTTTCATTACATTCGGCGAATTATGTGCCGTACAAACATAAATGGAATTATTTCCGTAATTTGTATAACGCATAAATTTGTCCGGTGTTAATTCGGCTTCGAGCAAGTCTTTATTTACGGCAGGAATTATATTTTTCATGTCAAAACTGAGATTTAACTCACAAAGTTAAATAAAAATATAGTTAAATACATATTTTGTCGGTCGGAATTTTTAAAATTATTTTATTTCCGAATTTGTAAATTCAGTATTAATGTTTTCGGCAAGTTTATATACATGAGCTTTAATTTTTTGTGCCGAATCGTGTTCTTTAATGCCGGAATTTAATACCTTATAGGAAATCGGTTTTCCGACTTTAATTTTATATACCGTATTTCTCTGTTTAGTAGTTTCCTGCGGTAACAGAAAAAGTTCAATGCTTGCTTTTATTCCCGAAAATTTACGAATATTTGCAAAATTGTAAAATTTGTTGCTCAATTGTCCGGAAATATAAACGGGGACAATATCTCTTTTATGTTTAATTGCCTGACTGACAAATGCTTTTTTCCATTCTAAATCTCTTACAATGCCTTTGTGCCTTCGAGAAACCAATCCTGCCGGGAAAAAAATTACGGGCATATCCGATTCAAATATTTTGTTAATTTCGGCTAAATCTTTTCTGTGTGTATTCCCGTATTTATTAACTCCCATAAAAAAATCATTAAGATTTTTTATGTTTAACAATAAATCATTTACCAATGCTTTCGCTTTTCCGTATTTTCTGTAACAGGTATCTATTATGTGCAATCCGTCAAAACTGCCTGCCGGATGATTTGCCGCAATAATAATTCGGCTGTGTTCCGGAAAATTTTCCCAACCCTCAACTTCTGCTTTTACATTAAACCAGTCAAAAGATTTTCGTAAAAATTCAATCCCCGAATATTGATTGTTTTCATAAATAAAGGCATTTAATTCGTCTTGTCTGATAACTTTTTTAATGTAATTTATAAGAAATCCGGGTAAACGTTTATAAAGTCTCGGATTTTTTTCTCTTATAACTTTTCGTATATCAATTAAAGCAGTTTTATTGTTTGCCATAAATTAATTTTCCTGTTTAGTTATGCAAAAATAATTATTTGTGTTGCAGCGGTCAAATTTAATTTTTTTATTTTTTATAAACACTTCATTTTGAGGAAAGTGTGATAATTTACTGATTTAAGGAAAGATACATTGTTTGTTAATAAGTACAATAACTTGATGGGTGTTTGAAAGTGGGGTAAAGTGTTGTATTGTGGAAAATTTGCATTATATTTGTAATCTGTATTGTAAAAATGAATTAATGACAAGTCTGATAGGTGAACATACGGCAAAAACAGATGCAAAAGGCAGAATTAATATTCCGTCGGCATTGTTACGCCAATTACCGGAAGGCGCTGCTGATAAAATGGTATTAAAAGCAGATATTTATAAAAAATGTTTGATTTTATATACCGCCGAAGAATGGAATCGCCAAGTGGAACTTATCAGAGCAAGAATTAATTCGTTTAATCCTAAACATGCCGATTTTATTCGCGGATTTTACAAAGGCACGGCTGAAGTTAAGGTTGATACAGGTAATCGTATTTTAATTCCCGCAAATTTATTGCAATATGCCGGAATTGATAAAGAGGTATATCTGTTCGGTCAAGACAGAAAGATTGAAATTTGGGCTAAAGAAATTTATGAAGAACAAACTCTGAGCCCCGAAGAATTTGCCGAACTTGCCGAAGAAGTTATGGGTGGTGATTTACCCTTATTGTAAAATTCGTTTTTATAAAATTATGTTCAGTCAATATCATATTCCGGTTTTGCTTAATATATCCGTTGAAGGTTTAAACATAAAACCCGACGGGATTTATGCGGATTTAACATTCGGTGGCGGCGGACATGCGGAAGAGATATTAAAAAAACTGGATACGGGCAAACTCTTTGCTTTTGATCAAGACGAAGATGTTTCGGAACGAGTAAGCGAATTGTCGGAAAAATATCCCGAAAATTTTATCTTTTTTCAAGCCAATTTCGAATATTTTTCAAATTTCCTCCGTTATGCCGGATATAAAAAAATTGACGGAATATTAGCCGACCTCGGCGTATCTTCTCACCAATTTAATTCCGAAAACCGAGGTTTTTCTTTCCGTTTCGGCGGAACTCCCGATATGCGAATGAACCGTAATGCACAAAAATCGTCTTCCGATATTTTGAATGAATACGATGAAAATAAATTGGCTCATATTTTTAAAACATACGGAGAACTGAAAAGTGCAAAAAAATTAGCTTCGGCAATTGTCGAAAAACGAAAATCCCGAGAAATTAATTCACTCGAATATTTTAATGAAATAATTGATTCGGTTATAAAAACCGAAAAGAAAAATAAGATTTATGCAAAAATATATCAGGCATTAAGAATTGAAACAAATAATGAAACGGAAACATTGAAAAATATGTTGCTTCAAACGGCAACCGGTCTTGTTTCCGGCGGACGATTGGTTGTGTTAAGCTATCACTCTTTGGAAGACCGTCTGGTGAAAAATTATATAAAATTTAACGATTTTGAAGGAAAAGAAAAAAAAGACATTTACGGAAATTCCGAAAAATTATTCAAGGAAATATCCAAAAAAGTAATTGTTCCCGATGAGGAAGAAATAAAAAAAAACAATCGTGCCAGAAGTGCAAAATTAAGAATAGCCGAACGAATTTAATATGACAGTGAAAAGGAACATAATAAAAAATTTTTTAACCGGAAACTGGCTAGGAAAAGGAATAAAAAAAAGCAACCTTTATTTTATTCTTTTTATTATGTTTTTGACGGTTCTTGTCGTATTCAACAGATACAGAGCAGAAGAATTGATTATTAAAAAAAATAAATTGAAAAATGATGTTGAAATTTTACATTCAAAATATACCAAATCCAATACAAAATTAATGACATCGGGAACGGAACGAAAAATTGCGGAAGATACCGTAATTATTTCAAGAGGATTAAAATTACCCGAAAAACCCTTGCCGCAAATCAGTATAAAAAATAATTAATGAGTTTGACTGACACACATATCGGAAAAAAACAAATAATATTCAGAATGGGTATTATCTATCTGTTTGTTACGGGTTTTGCTTTGTATCTGACAGTCAAACTTATTGTTGTTATGTTTGTTAAAAATGATGTTTGGCAGGAACGAATTAATCAAATTGCAATCGATTTGCGAGAATCAAAGCCCGAAAGAGGCAACATTTACGATGCATCCGGAAAACTTTTGGCTTCTTCCGTAAATTATTACGATGTGTTTATGGATACAAATGCAGGCGGATTAACCGATAAATTGTTTGCCGAAAATGTTGATTCGCTTGCCTTTTATTTGTCCGATTTTTTTAAAGACAAATCAAAACTTGCTTATAAAAGAAAATTAGTAAATGCAAGAAATCGAAAAGTACGGTATTTAAAAATTGCCGAAAAACTTACTTATGACGAATTTGTTAAAATTAAAAAATTCCCGCTTTTCCGTTTGTCGGCAAATAAAGGCGGTTTTATAAGCAAGCGAATAACAAAGCGAAAACGACCGTTCGGAGAATTAATGCGTCGAACAATCGGTTTTCTCGGCGAAAACAAACAAACCGGAATTATACAGGGAAAAGCAGGCATAGAATTTTCATACAATCGCGAACTCGGAGGAAGAGCCGGAAAATATTATATGCAAAAAATCGGCGGCGGAAATTGGCGAAAAATAAAAGGAGGAGAAGTTGTTCGGGCAGAAGACGGTTTGGATGTAATAACAACCGTTGATATTGACTTACAGGATTATGTTGACTATATTCTAAGAAAGCAGCTTATAAAATTACAAGCCGATTACGGCTCGGTTGTCGTAATGGAAGTAAAAACCGGATACATAAAAGCAATTGCAAATTTAAAACGTTATGAAGATAATACATTTTCCGAAATTTTCAATTATGCAATAGGCGAAAATTTGGCTCCCGGTTCAACATTTAAACTTCCCGTACTTATGGCGGCTTTGGAAGACGGTTATGTCGATTTAAACGATATTATTAATACCGGAAACGGACACATTATGTATCACGGGGTTGCCGTTGACGATGCCGGCTCCGAAAGCTACGGAAAAATTCCTGTTTGGCAGGTTTTTGCAAAATCTTCCAATGTCGGTATGTTGAAAATTATTGACGAAAACTATGTGAAAAAAGGCAGAATAAATCGTTTTTCGGAGCAATTGGATGCTATGGGAATTACGGATATTTCAGGGGTTGATATTTTCGGCGAACACAAACCGAGAATTAAATCACCGGAAAGCAAAACATGGGCAAAATCCTCTCCGGGCATGATAGCGCACGGTTACGAAGTAAAAATTTCTCCGCTGCAAATTTTAACTTTTTACAATTCCGTTGCTAATAACGGCGTAAGAGTAAAACCGAGAATCGTTAAATACTTGGAAAAAGACGGTGTTATCGTTAAAGAATTTAAACCGGAAATTTCCAATTCTTTGATTTGTTCAAAATCAACCTTAAAAAAAGCTCAAAAAATATTAAGAGATGTTGTTGTTTCCGGAACAGCAAGAGCTATAAATACGAAACAATACAAAATTTCCGGCAAAACCGGAACAACCGAATATTACGATATAAAAAAACGAAAACATATCGAACAATACCGCGGCTCTTTTGTGGGATATTTTCCTTCGGATAATCCGAAATATTCAATAATTGTCGAAATTAATAAACCCAAACACGATTACTACGGTGCACAAGCCGCAGCACCGGTTTTCAGAAAAATTGCCGACAGAATATTTATGCGCGACCGTGAAATAAACCCGCCCGCAGAAAAAAATGTTCCCGACAGCTTAAAATTTCCGACAATAAAGTATGCCGAAAGTACCGATATTAAAACGGTATTGAACGATATGGATTTAAAACCGGAAACAGATATTCCCGAGAACGAGTGGATAACTGTTTTGCAAAAAGACACAAAAACAAAAATTAATCTGATTGATATTGAATCCGGAAAAGTTCCCGATGTAAAAAACTTCGGGGCAAAAGATGCCGTTTTTTTATTGGAAAACGCCGGATTAAAAGTTTTGCTGAAAGGCAGAGGAAAAGTTGTTTACCAATCGATTAAAGCCGGAACCGACATAAAAAAAGGAATGCAAATTAATTTGGTATTAAATTAAATGAAGAAAATTTTAGCCGACATAGTAAAAAAAATTGACTTTAATACAGTTAGCGGCTCTGTCGATATTTCCGTTTCCGGAATATCTTTCGATTCGCGAAAAACAAAACCGGGAGATTTGTTTGTTGCCCTGAAAGGCGTGCAAACCGACGGGCATAAATTTATCGAAAATGCCGTAAAAAACGGTGCTGTTGCTGTATTGGCGGAAAATGTCGAAAACAGCGATTTGCCCGTAACTATCCTGAAAACTTCCGATACATCGAAAGCTTTGGCTTATGCTTCCGCAGAATTTTACGATAACCCTTCCGAAAAACTGAAACTTATCGGAATTGTAGGTACAAACGGAAAAACAACTTCGGCAACTTTGCTTTATCGCTTATTTTTGAATTTGGGGTATAAAGTCGGGCTGATTTCAACCGTCAAAAACTATATCAACGAAACCGAAATAAATGCCGATTACACAACACCCGACTCCCTGACTTTCAACAAATTGTTAAAACAAATGAACGATGCCGGCTGCGAATATTGTTTTGCCGAAATAAGTTCTCATGCAATTCATCAAAATCGAATTGCGGGATTACATTTTGCCGGCGGAATTTTTACGAATATAACCCACGACCATTTAGATTATCACAAAACATTTGCAGATTATTTAAAAGTTAAAAAACAATTTTTCGATAATCTTCCGGAAAATGCTTTTGCTCTCGTAAATATCGACGACAAAAACGGCAAAATAATGCTTCAAAACACCAAAGCCGAAAAATATACCTATGCTTTGAAAAATTTTGCCGATTTTAAAGGAAAAATTCTTGAATTACACCTTGACGGAACCTTGATGTCGATAAACAATATCGAATTTTGGTCTTTGCTTCCCGGAAAATTTAATGTGTACAATATTACGGCAATATATGCAGCAGCTTCTTTACTGAAACAAAATGCGGAAGATATTTTACAAGTTATAAGCAGTTTAAAATCCGTAAAAGGAAGATTTGAAACCGTGAAAATAAACGGGATAACGGCTATTATCGATTATGCACATACACCCGATGCGTTGGAAAATGTCTTGAAAACAATTAATGAAATTAAAAACGAAAATCAAAAATTAATTACGGCGGTCGGTGCCGGAGGAAATCGCGACAAAAAAAAACGACCGATTATGGCAGAAATTGCCGAAAGAGGAAGCGACATGCTTATTTTAACATCCGACAATCCCAGAAATGAAGATCCCGAGCAAATTTTGAACGACATGATTGCCGGAACAAAAAAAAGAAATGTTCTGAAAATTACCGACCGGAAAGAAGCAATAAAAACAGCCGTTATGTTAGCCCATAAAGGTGATATTATTTTAATTGCCGGAAAAGGACACGAAGATTATCAAATTATTAAAGGAAAAAAACACCATTTCGACGATAAAGAAATTATTGAAAAATCATTAAACGAACTGAAAAATTAAAAGCCGATGTTTTATTATTTATTCGAATATCTTGACAAAATTGATTTTACCGGTGCCGGACTGTTTAAGTATTTATCTTTCAGAGCCGGTTTGGCAGCCCTTACTTCCTTAATCGTTTCAATGATTTTCGGGAAAAAAATAATTCGATTTTTACAAAAAAAACAAGTCGGCGAAGTTGTAAGAGACTTGGGTTTGGAAGGACAATATGCAAAAAAAGGAACACCTACCATGGGCGGTATTATAATTATTTCGGCAATTTTAATTCCGGTTTTGCTCTTTGCCCGACTCGATAATATTTATATTATCTTAATGATTATCACCACGATTTGGATGGGGGTGATAGGTTTTGTCGATGACTATATTAAAACTTTCAGAAATAATAAAGCCGGTTTATCCGGAAAATATAAAATTTTCGGACAGGTAACTCTGGGCTTAATTGTCGGTTTAACCTTTTATTTCAGCAACGATATTCAAATTCGCGAACATCCGGTGGCAACCGAATTATGCAATCCGAGCATCGAAGTTAACCAAGAATATTTTTCAAGAAGCGAAAAACCGCTGAAAACAACCATACCTTTTGTGAAAAACAACGAATTAGATTATAAAAAAATCGTTGATTTTACCGGCGAAAATTCCGAAATAATTGCATGGATTGTCTTTGTTATTTTGGTTATTATCATTATTACGGCGGTATCAAACGGAGCTAATATGACCGACGGATTAGACGGTTTGGCAACCGGAACATCCTCCATAATCGGTGCGGCTCTCGGTATTTTTGCATATGTTTCGGGTAACCTGATTTTTGCCGACTACTTAAATATTATGTATATCCCGAATATCGGCGAATTGGTTGTTTTTGCGGCGGCATTTATGGGGGCAACCATCGGATTTTTATGGTACAATTCCTTTCCGGCACAAGTGTTTATGGGCGATACAGGGAGTTTAACAATCGGCGGTATAATTGCCGTTTTTGCAATTATCGTAAGAAAAGAATTGCTGATTCCGCTCTTGGCGGGAATATTTTTAATTGAAAACTTATCCGTAATGTTACAAGTCGGCTGGTTTAAATATACACGAAAAAAATACGGCGAAGGACGACGCATTTTTTTAATGGCTCCTTTGCACCACCATTTTCAGAAAAAAGGATTGCCGGAATCTAAAATTGTTTCGCGGTTTTGGATTGTCGGGATATTATTAGCGATATTAACAATTATTACATTGAAAATCAGGTAAATAAAATGCACAAAAAGAAGCGGAAAGCAGTCATATTGGGAGCAGGCGAAAGCGGAACCGGAGCAGCAATTCTTGCCTTAAAGCAAGGGTTTGACGTTTTTGTTTCCGACAAGGGAGAAATAAAAGCACAGTATAAAAATATGCTGCAAAATAATAATATCCCTTTTGAAGAAAATCAACATACCGAAAATGCAATTTTAAATGCCGATATTATCGTAAAAAGTCCCGGAATTCCGGACACGGCGGAAATTATTTATAAAGCAAAATCACAAACTGTTCCCGTAATTTCCGAAATCGAATTTGCCGGAAAATATACCGAGGCAAAAATGATTTGTATCACCGGAAGCAACGGAAAAACGACGACAACCGAACTGACTTATCATATTTTGAAAAGTGCGGGTTTAAATGTCGGGCTTGCCGGAAATGTCGGACACTCGTTGGCATTACAGGTCGCCGAAAACAATTTTGATGTTTTTGTGGTGGAATTAAGCAGTTTTCAGCTTGACGGAATGAAAGATTTTAAGGCAGATATTGCAATTTTATTGAATATTACGCCCGACCATTTAGACCGCTACGAAAATAAATTTGAAAATTACGTAAATTCAAAATTCAAAATTATTCAAAATCAAACAAAAACAGATGCTTTTATTTATTGCACAGACGATGATGTAATAACTTCCGAAATTGCAAAACGACTGATAAAAGCAAAACAATTTCCTTTTTCGATAAAAAAAGAATTAAAACAAGGGGCATACAGAAAAAACGGAAAAATTATTATAGACATTAACTCAAAACAATTTACCATGGAAAACGGATTATTGGCACTCGAAGGCGACCATAACGAATATAACTCGATGGCTGCCGGCATTACGGCACTGCTTAACGGTATTTCAGACGAACAACTTAAAACCAGTTTCTCGGATTTTACCGGTGTCGAACATCGTCTCGAAAAATATCTGAAAATCCGGAATATTCAATTTATTAACGACAGCAAAGCCACCAACGTAAATTCCGTTTGGTATGCTTTACAAACCGTTCCGGAAAAAATCGTACTTATTATGGGCGGTAAAGACAAGGGAAACGAATACGGTGTTTTAAAAGATTTGGTAAGGCGAAAAGTAAAAGCAATTGTTGCTTTGGGTGTTGATAATTTTCCGATTTTTAATGCTTTTGAAGACATTGTCCCCGTTTACGATACAAATTCTATGGAAAGGGCGGTTCATACGGCATACCAACTTGCCGACGAGGGCGATACGGTTTTGCTGTCTCCGGCATGTGCCAGTTTCGATTTATTTAAAAATTACGAAGAAAGAGGAAAATTATTTAAAGAAGCAGTACGAAATTTATAAGCAGTATATTCGATGAAAACAGATTCAAATAAAGAATGATTACATTAAAAAAACATATTAAAGGAGACCCCGTAATTTGGATTATCAGCTTTTTGCTTTTGGTAATATCCGTTCCTGCCGTGTACAGTGCTTCTGCTCTTATATCACTGAAATCGCAGGGCGATATGCACTTTCTGGTAAGGCAATTACTCGGTGTTTTAGTTGCCGGTTCGGTAATTTATTTGTCGTATAAAATACCGTACAAAAATTATATGTCTTTAATAAAAATTATTTTCCCGATTGCTGTTTTTTTCTTATTTCTGACTTTATTTTCCGGTGTTTCCGTGAATAATGCAAAACGCTGGATTACACTTCCCGGCATCGGTATTATGTTGCAAACCTCCGAAATCGCAAAAATTGCTTTGATTATGCTTGTAGCAAAAAATTTGGCTGTTAAAAGTGATGAAGAAGCGTATAAAAAAAATATAAAAAAAGCAACATGGGCAAGTGTCGTAATAATCGGATTAATTTTTCCGGCAGACCTGTCTTCCGCATTGCTCATAGGGTTAATAATTACGATTATTTATTTTGCCGCAGGCGTAAAATTGAAAATAATTTATAAAATTTTATTAATCGCTTTTGTCGGACTGGTTATGTACGTGTTAGCCGCGGAAGTTTTTCAATGGCCGGGACGATTTTCCACTTGGCAACATCGAATTGAAACGTTTATAGGAAATAAAGAAACCGTAACTTCCGATGATACCTATCAGGCAGATGTATCAAAAATGGCAATCGTAAACGGCGGACTTTTCGGCAAAGGTCCCGGAAACGGAACTTTACGCTATTTGTTGCCGCAATCGCATTCCGATTTTATTTTTGCTTTCATTACGGAAGAATATGGATTAGTACCCGCAGTATTTATTATAATTCTCTACCTTATTCTATTTTACAGAGGAATCAGAGCAGCAAATAAAACAAAAAGTTTGTTTGCAATATACCTGATATTGGGTTTCAGTTTAATGATAATCCTTCAGGCATTTATTAATATCGGCGTTTCTGTCGGGGCTTTACCCGTTACGGGACAAACTTTACCGCTGATAAGTATGGGCAGAACCTCTTTGTTTGTTACGAGTTTTGCCGTCGGGGTAATTTTAAATGTCAGCAAAAATCAAAATCAAATTACCGAAACAAATTTTGAAACAACGGAAGAATGAAAAATAAAAAAATAATCATAAGCGGCGGCGGAACAGGCGGGCATATTTTCCCGGCAATAGCAATAGCACAAGCACTGAAACGAAAAGACGAAACGCTTGATATTCTTTTTGTAGGGGCAAAGGGGAAAATCGAAGAACGAAAAGTTCCCGAAGCCGGATTTAAAATTAAATTAATTGACATCAGGGGCTTCCGAAGAAAATTATCTTTCGAAACCGTTAAAAATATTTTCCGCTTGATAAAAAGTTTATTCAAAGCAAATAAAATTATTCGAGAATTTAAACCCGATGCGGTAATCGGTGTCGGCGGGTATGCAAGCGGTCCGGTGGTATATGTTGCTTCTTTAAAAGGTATTCCGACATTAATTCAGGAGCAAAATTCCTATCCCGGAATTACGAATAAAATATTATCGAAAAAAGCCGATAAAATTTGTGTCGCTTACGAAGACGTAAAAAAATATTTCCCGGAAAATAAAATTATTATGACCGGAAACCCGATTCGAAAAAAAATTACCGATACCGATGCAACAAAAGAAGAGGTTTTGGAATTTTTCGATTTAGAACCCGACAAAAAAGTAATTTTAACGCTCGGAGGCAGCGGCGGTGCAAAAAGTATAAACGATGCAATAAAAACAAATCTGAAAAAAATTGCCGAAACCGATGTGTTTTTTATCTGGCAAACCGGCAAAAATTATTACGAAGAATCTCTGAAAGCAGCAGAGGAAATAAATGCAAAAAACATAAAAGTTTATGATTTTATTTCGAGAATGGATTTAGCATACAAAGCTGCCGATTTGGTTATTTCAAGAGCCGGGGCGGGAACAATTTCGGAGCTTGAAAGTTTAGGTAAAGCTGCAATTTTGGTGCCTTCGCCTAATGTTGCCGAAGATCATCAAACAAAAAATGCAGAGGCATTGGTTAAAATTGGTGCCGCTGTTTTAGTCAGAGACAGCGAAACCGAAAACAAACTTACGGATACGGCTTTGAAACTCGTAAAAAATGATGAAAAAATAAAACAATTGGAAAAAAATATTTTAAAAGAAAAAATTTCGAATTCGGATAATTTAATAGCCGAAGAAATTTTAAAGTTGATAAAAGAAAAATAACAAATTTGTGGGAAACGGTAAAAACGACATATTAAATAAAGTTAATGCGGTGTATTTCATCGGTGCGGGCGGTATCGGGATGAGTGCTCTTGCCGAATATTGCCTGAAATCAGGAATATTCACCGCCGGTTACGACAAAACGCCGAGTAAAATTACCGAACAATTACAAAAAGAAGGTGCCGATATTCATTTTGAAGATAATATTGATT
>CAZCPV010000071.1:0-12169 GCA_964500765.1 uncultured Draconibacterium sp. | reverse complement strand
TCCTTTTACGGTCAGATAAGCATTTTCGCCTTTTATTCGAATTCTTACGGTTCGTTTCGGGTCTTTTGACAAATAACATTGAATAATTTCAGCCGATTTTATTGCCGATTTTTTAAAAGTTTCGTTTAAAACCAAAAATTTTCTTTCGATTTCTTTATTCATTTTTCAATGCTTTAATTCTTTGATACAGAGTAGGGTGTGAGTAGTTAAAGAAAACATACCAAGGGTGCGGAGTAAGGTTGCTCAAATTTTTTGCGGTCAGTTTTTTTAATCCTGAAATTAACCCGTCGGCTTGTCCGTATTGCTTTGCAAACCCGTCGGCTTCGTATTCGTGTTTTCGCGAAATCGTATTCATAAATAAGCCCACTGTCATAGAAACAGGGCTGTAAAGAATGCCGAAAGCAACCAAGCCGAGCTGAAAGCTTACCGTATCGGAACCCAAAGCTGCCGACAATTCCTTATTGCCGACCAATACAGAGAAAATATAAAACATAATCCCGCTTTGAATAATGCTTGCAATAATATTGCTTACCGTATGTTTCTTTTTGTAATGTCCTATTTCGTGAGCCAATACGGCAACAATTTCCTCTTTACTTAAATCGTTAACCAAGGTATCGTACAGAACAATGCGTTTTTTCGGTCCTAAACCGCTGAAATAAGCATTGGCTTTGGTCGAACGTTTTGAGCCGTCAATAAGGTAAATATTGTCTAATTTAAAACCGGCTTTTCGGGCAAATTCTTCAATGGCATCTCGCAATTCGCCTTCTTCCAAAGGCGTTTGTTTATTGAACAAAGGAACGATAATACTTGAGTAAAACATAGTCATAAAAACAGAAAATATGCTTACCGTAATCCAAGCATAAATCCAAAACATTTTTTCCGTTTGCAGATAAAACCAAGTGATTAAAGCCAATAACCCGCCTCCTATAATTGCACCGAGCAGCCACCCTTTAAGTTTGTCAAGAATAAAAGTTTTTACGTTTGTTTTGTTAAACCCGAATTTTTCTTCAATAACAAAGGTCGAATAAACGGCAAAAGGTGTTGTAATTATATCGGATGCCAACAGTAAAATTCCGAAAAACAGCAAAGTTTGCAAAATTTTATTTTCGGTATAGGACAAGGCAATTTGATTAATATAATTGAAACCGAAAACAAACAACATTCCCAATGTTAAAAGAAAAATAAATGTTGAACTGATAAATGAAAGTTTGGAATTTGCCTTACCGTATTCCTGCGATTTTTTATATTTTTCTTCATCGTAAATATCTGATAACTCTTCCGGTACATCTCTATTTCTGTATTTTGAATTAAGAAAATCCAAATATTCGGAAATAAGATAAGAAAAAACAATAATTGAAATAAGAATAAAAAAGACCGTATTGTACATATTTTTTGTTTGCAAAGTTAAAAAACAAAATGCGAATTTATAATTAAGAAAAACTTATCTTTGCAAAATATTTCAGATTAATTACAGCCATGAACCTATTTCGTGTCCTATTATTATTGTCTTTTTTCTTTGTATATTCATGCCGTTCGGGTAATGAATCGCAAAATCAATCGCCGAATGAAGATGAGAATGAAAATATCTCGGTTCTCAGAAAGGTAACCGAAGATTCGAATAATTCTCAAAATATACTGTATATCAAGCCGAAAAGTTTGGTGTTTTTCAGTTTGTCGGACAAAGAATTTAAACATTTTATTCACCGTACGGGACAACAGTCCGAATGGGATTTTGAGATAATTTATAAACAATTTAAGAAATTGACGAAGAATACGAAAGAAGCCCTGAAAAATGAAAAAATACATTCGTATTATATTGTAAATCCAAAGATTGCATTTATTACAAAAAAAGGTGATACTTTGTTTTTTGACAGAAAAGAAAACGATTTATTTGTCGGACAAATTTTCTTTAACGGAGAAGATTCTTTGGATGTTGAAGAAGGGTTAATGAAAAAAGACAGCTTGGAAAATTATATTAAAACTTTTTTTAATTTAAAAGAAGATTTTACTATTAAATCGCCTGTTATTCATATTGATTATCAGAAAGTAATAAAAAAAGATACGACAGAAACCGTTGAAAAGGATACTTTGAGTGAAAGTCCCGGTATGAATAAGTAATAATCCGATAATCTGCTTATTATATTTTCGTATTTAATGTGAATCAAGAGTTGAAAAATTTGCTGATAAACAGATAAAATACCTGATAATAATAGCCAATTCGGTTCAAATAGAACGCTGATGACACTGATTTTGCGGATTTACGCTGATTCCATCCGTGATTATCCGCAAAATTTGCGTCATCTGTGTTCTGTTTTCTATAATTAAAAAAATAAATTTCAAACTTTAATTCGTATATTTAATAAAATCATTCACGCCGAAACTAAAAAGACAGACACAAAAAGATTAGTCAAATACTATTTCCGGCATACGAATTGAGTTATATTTAATAATCAAACTTAAAAGGAAAAGCTATGAAACAATTAATTTTTACACTCGCAATTTTAGGTGTTCTCTTAGTACCTGAAAGTTCCGAAGCCCAAAGATACGGAAACTCGGAATTAAGATTAAGAATGAATAATAACGCTTATTTTACGGTAATTTTTGACCGAAAAATATATGACGTGCCGACAAATTTGTTTACTTTATCGGGAATAATGGGCGGTTCGCACAGATTGGTCGTAAAACAACGTATAGGCGGAAGATACGGTGCTTTCAGAATAATTTATAAGGGAAATATTCGCATTCCGGCACGTTCGGTCGTAAGAGCCCGAATTAACAGATACAATCGGCTTGTGATAAAAAGCATTACTCCGATAAATAATGTCGGCTATGATGACGGATATTATGATAACGGCGGCGGCTATTACAATAAACCTTTGTTAGATGTTGCAAGATTACAAAATTCATTGCGTCGGGCATCTTTTGAAAGCGATAAAAAAATTATTGCCGAGCAAGCCATTTCAACGCATAGAGTAAAAGCAAATCAGGTATATCGTATTTTAACCATGTTCAGTTTTGAATCCACAAAATTAAAAGTTGCAAAATTTGCCTACCGATATTGTATTGATAAACGAAACTATTATCTTGTAAATAATGCTTTCAGTTTCAGCAGCAGCATTCGCGAATTAAATAATTTTATCGGAAGTACGAGATCGGATTATTATGATAATGATTGGAACTATTATAACCGGAATAACCATGATAATCCGACATACGGAGATGATTGGTAAAAATGAACATTTCTTACAAAAAAAGCATTGCAAACCGATTGCAATGCTTTTTTCTTTATAATAATTTAGTAACTTTGTCGTCCTTAATTTAAAATAAAAAAATGAATACCGATTTAATAAAAAAAACAGCAAATACCGTAAGAGGACTGTCAATTGATGCCATACAAAAAGCAAATTCCGGACATCCCGGTTTGCCTATGGGAATGGCGGATGTTGCAACCGTACTTTTTAATGAACATTTGAAATTTAATCCGAAAAATCCCGATTGGTTCGACAGAGACCGGTTTGTACTTTCCGGCGGGCACGGCAGCATGTTGTTATACAGTTTGTTGCATCTTTACGGTTACGATTTAAGTTTAGATGATATAAAAGAATTCAGGCAATGGCACAGCAAAACACCCGGTCATCCGGAAATGCAGGACACAGCCGGCGTTGAAACCACAACCGGACCGCTCGGACAAGGACTTGCAAATGCCGTAGGAATGGCTTTGGCGGAAACAATTCTTGCAGCAAAATACAATACCGATACCGAAATTATTAATCACTTTACATACGTTACGGCGGGCGACGGCGATTTGGAAGAAGGTATTTCTCACGAAGTATGTTCGTTTGCCGGACACAACAAACTCGGAAAATTAATTCTGCTTTACGATTCGAATCACATTACGATTGACGGTAAAACAAACTTGACATTCTCGGAAGACATAAAAAAACGTTTTGAAGCATACGAATGGGATGTTCAGGAAATTGACGGGCACAATTATAATGAAATTAACGAAGCAATAAAAAAAGCAAAATCGGAAACGGAAAAGCCGTCAATTATTATTTGTAAAACGACCATAGGTTTCGGAAGTCCGAATAAAGCCGGAACTTCCGGTGTGCACGGTTCGCCTTTGGGTGAAGAAGAAATAAAACTTACCAAAGAAAATTTGGGTATTTCGCAAGAGAAATTTTTCGTTCCTGCGGAAGTTTATGCGTTTACGAAAGAACGAATTGAAAAAGGGAAAAATTTTGAAAGTTTGTGGAATACATTATTTGAAATTTATTCCGGAAATAACGAAGATGCCGCCAAAGAGCTTCAAGACATAATTAAAGGTAAGTTGCCTGATTTCAAACTTTCCGAATTTGAAGCGGGAACGAAACTTGCTACAAGAGCATCTTCCGGAAAGGTAATAGAGGAATTGGCGGAACAAATTCCGAATCTTATCGGCGGTTCGGCAGATTTAACCCCTTCCAATAAAACCAAAGTAAAAAGTCAAACCGAATACAGCCCGAATAATCGTTGGGGAACTTATATTCATTACGGTATTCGTGAGTTTGGTATGGCAGGAATTATGAACGGTATTGCACTGCACGGCGGATTAATACCTTACGGCGGAACTTTTTTTGTGTTTTCCGATTATATGCGTTCGGCAATGCGGATGGCGGCACTTATGGGAATAAGAGTTATTTATGTTTTAACACACGATTCTATCGGTTTGGGTGAAGACGGACCTACGCATCAACCCGTTGAACATTTGTCGGCTTTGCGAGTTATTCCGAATTTAACGATTTTCCGTCCGGCAGATGCCAACGAAACGGCTCTTGCCTGGAAACTTGCTTTGCAAAATACTGCGGGTCCTTCGGTTTTGGTACTTACCCGACAAGGATTGCCGACGGTAAACAGAAACAGCAGAGACTTTGCAAAAATCGAAAAAGCCGAAAAAGGTGCTTATGCCGTAAGCGACGATGTTGATTTTGATATAATTTTAATGGCATCGGGTTCGGAAGTTGACATTGCCGTTGAGGCAAAAGAAATGTTGAATAAAGACGGAATTGAAGTAAGAGTTGTTTCGTTTTTGTCGATGGAAGTATTTGAAAAACAGGATGAAGAATATAAAAAGAAACTTTTACCGGATTCCTGCGAAAAACGAATAGCCGTTGAAGCGGCATCAAGTATGTCGTGGTATAAATATGTCGGAACAAAGGGGAAAATTATCGGAATTGACAAATTCGGTGCTTCCGCTCCTTATGAAACTTTGTATAAAGAATACGGAATTACGGCTGAGGCGGTTTATAATGCAGCAAAAGAGATGTTGGGTTAATTTTTTTGATTTTAATCAAAGCTGAAAGCGGATTTATCAAAATAATCCGCTTTTTTTATTTTAAATCCTTATTTTTGCATTAGAATTTTTGTAAATTGAAATGAAAAAAATATCACCGTCGTTATTATCCGCCGATTTTTCAAATCTTGAAAAAGACATAAAAATGCTTGAAGAAGCAGGAGCCGATTTGTTGCATATTGATGTTATGGACGGGCATTTTGTCCCGAATATAACCATAGGTCCCGTTGTTGTTGAAGCAATAAAAGAAGTTTCTGCAATTCCCTTGGATATTCATTTAATGATTTCCGACCCCGATTATTATGTTAATGCTTTTATTGATGCCGGTGCCGATTATTTGACCGTTCATGCCGAATCAAGTCCGCATGTTCATCGAATTGTTCAAAAAATAAGAGACGGAGGCATAAAAGCCGGTGTATCGTTAAATCCGCATACGCCGATTTCTGTTTTGGAAAATATTTTACAAGATATTGATTTGGTGCTTATTATGTCTGTTAATCCGGGTTTCGGCGGGCAAAGTTTTATTCCGCATTCGTTAGAAAAAATTAAAAAACTGAAACAATTTTTACAAGAAAATAATGCAAATCATATAGAAACAGAAGTTGACGGCGGTATAAAACTAGACAATATTAAAGAAGTTTCGGATGCGGGATGTGATATATTTGTTTCGGGTTCGGGTATTTTAAAAACCGAGAATCCGGCTGAAACTATTTCAAAAATGAAACAAATTATCAATTAACTTTCTTTGATATCAGCAATACTTATCACTTTAATCACATTGCCGTCTTCATCTTTTACCGGATAGTAGGTGCTTGAGATTTTTATTTGTCGGCTCTCAACTTGTATTATTTGTGTAAATTCTTTTACCTTTCCGCTTCGTAAATCATCCCAAAAATGTGTAAATGATTCGGGATTTTGAGCTTCTGCACTAAAACTTCCCTGAATTTTTCCTATAATATCTTTTTTGTCTTTTTTCAGAACTTTAAGGTAGTTTTCACTAATATCCGTAATTCTTCCGAGCATATCAAATTCGGCAATATTTACCGTTTTCTTAATTACGGACAAAGTATTTTCAACTTCTGCCAATTTAAGATTTAAACCGTCGGTTACGGCTTGCATTTCTTCAATATTTTGTCTTATTTCTTCTTCTTGAGAAGCAGACTGTTCCGATTTAATTTTTGTTTCTCGAAGTAATTCAGCCGTTCGAGTATTAATTTTTACCATTGAAATTGCTGATGCAATACTTTCACTTACTTGTTCTATTAATTTAATTTTATATTCATCAAGAAATTTAAAAGAGGCAAGTTCAACAACACCGTAAACTTCTTCGTGGAAAATTAAAGGAACAATTAATAATGTTTTCGGTTTTTCGTTCCCGAGTCCGGAAGTAATATTTAAATATTTATCCGGTATTTTTGTCATAAAAATAGTTTCTCTTTCTAAAATACATCTTCCTACCAATCCTACACCGTAAGGTATTTTTTTTGTAAGCATTTTTCTTCTGTCGTAAGCATAACTTGCAAGAAGTTCAATGTATTTCTCATTATTTTTATCTTCGTTTATTACAAAAATACCGCCTTGGTCGGCATCAATATAATTAACTAATTTACTGATAATTGCATAAGATAATTCCTCAAGGTTGTCGGAATAATCTCGTATAATTTCGGCAAAAATTGCAGAACCTTTTGTTATCCAGTTTTGAATTTCATCTTCCCGTTTTCTTTTTTCTTCTTCTTCTTTGGAGTGTTTGATATTTTCGGCAAGTTTAACAGCTAAATTCCCGATTTTATCACTTGAACTTACAGGTTTATAGTCAAATGTTATGTTCCCCGAATAAATTTGTTCAATATAATTTGCCGTTTTATCTAAATTATCATTAAGCATATTCAAAGAAGAATTTATTTTTGAAATTTCATCTTTATTATTTGTCTCAAGTCTTTTGATATTCTTTAAATCTCCGTGTGCCGTTGCCGATAAAACAAATTCTGTTTGCTTAAGTCGAGTGATTATTTTATTGAAAAAAATCCAAAATAAAAATAAACTGAATAAAATAAGTAAAATTATTATTTGAATTAGTTGAATATTCAAATTCGATAAAAATGTATTCCCTTTTTTATATTGTGAAACAACGGCTGAAGTCCATTTTGTATCCCCGGATTTGAAAGCTATTTGTTTAACTCCTGAAAAATATAAATTGTTATCCGAGCGAAACGAAAAGTTTATTTTTTTTAATGAATTAAAATCAAAACGATTTTTCTCAAATGCACTGATAAAATCATCTTTTATATAATTAATATTGCTGTTGCCTATAAAAATATTATTATCAGTCAGAATAAAACAGAGCTGATTCTCGTCTGAATACGCTCTGATATATTCATTCAATGCTTCATTAAGATTAATATCAATACCGCAAACTCCTGCAGGAATAAAATTTATTTTCAGCGGAACGGAAACGGTGATTATATTATTTTTCTGAATGTTATCTATAAAAACTTCTTTTTCATCCGTTTCTGCTTTTGTAAGTAAATTTTTATAAAATAAATCTTTGCTTTTTAAATAATAAAGTTTTGATGAAATTTTTTGCTTCTCTTTTAATGCTTTAAATATTTTAGGATTCTCAGTTGAATTTTTCTTTGAAATTATGAACCAAACCGAAATGTAATCATGATTTTGAATTAATAAATCTTTTAGGAGCTTTTCAGTTTGTTTTTTGTCCGAAAATAAATTTGTTCCGTTATGATTAAGCGTATTCTCAAGCGTTTTCACAACATTAATATCGGCTTTTAATTTATTGTAAACAAAAAGTGAAAATTTGTCTGAAAACTCGGAAATTTTTTCAAATTCAATTTTTTTATTGTAAGAAGAAATTTGGGAATTAATTATAAACCAAGATATTCCGGAAAAAATTAAAACAGGAACAAGTATGAAATAAACAAATTTTTTCTTTAACGACATTTTTATAAAATTTAAGATACAATTCAGATATTAACATAAAAGGTATTATCTTTACCATCCTAAGACAAAAATACGGTTTAATTTTTAATCAACAAATAATTAATTTTTGATTTCAGCGTTTTATCAATGAATTTTGAATATTCAGCCCTTTAATTTTAAAGTGTGACATTTTTTTCTTTAATTTGTATTTCAGACTTCAAAAAAACATATTATGAACAGAAAAATATTTTTTTTAATCTTTCTTTTAGGAATTACAACTTGGTTTATAAGCAGCTGTAATTCCGGAGAAAATGCAGATACCGACGACCTTACCGGGGAAACCGTCGATTCTTCCGATATTCGTGAAGAAATACTGATTTCGATGTTGGCACCTTCCGATATGGCTGTCATGCTCATTGATAACCCGGCTTTAACCTTCAATAAGGAAATTATTAATCCGAGTTCAAATTTTGAAAAATACAATACCAACTCAAAAATTGCACTTAATATCGGAATTTATACCGCCGATTTAAGTTATGCAAGTCTTTTTGAACAAGAACAAATAACCTATGATTATTTGGATATTGTAAAAGATATGTCGGAAGAAATCGGGATTAGTCAATCTATTGAGAAACGTCATTTGGATATGATTAAAAACAGCAAGTTGGATAAAGATGATATGCTGAAAATTATTAATGAATCTTTTATGAATACCGATGCATATTTACGTGAAAATAATCGCCAAAAAGTTATTACGATGATTTTAATCGGCGGATGGGTTGAGGCACAATATATTGCGGTTTCACTGGCTAAAGACTCGCCGAAAACAAATCCGCAATTGACCGAAAGTATTTTAGCCCAAAAAATTTCATTGGAGTTAATGAATAAAGCATTGGAGAATGTAAAAGGCGATAAAACACTCTTGCCGTTAAAAGTTGATATTGATAAAATTTATAAAGCATATTTGCTGATGGAGGATAATATGACTGATGAAAATTTTAAAGAATTTTGTAATTTAATCAGACAAGTCCGTAATAATTATATTGTTTAAATTAATACCGAAAAAAATGAAATTAAAACTTAAACATATTATTGCAGCGGCATTACTTGTATTGTTATTTTCTTCAGCAGCTGATGCCCAATGTATTGATTTGGTAAAAACAAAGGGTTTTACCTATTTGGATACGGCTAAATATATTCCCGAAGCCCGATTTAATGCACTGCCTCTGAGAGAAGGCGACGATGTGGATATATATAAATCGTTTTTCAAAGGACGGAACTACAGAATTGTAGTTGTAGGAGCCGAAAATATGCCTAAATTGAACTTTAAAGTTACAAATTTTCAAAGACAAGTCTTGTACGACAGTAATATTACAAAAGAAGAAAGTTGGGATTTTGTATCCGATAAAAATCAGAATTTAATCATTTCGGTTGAAGTACCGAAAGCCGATAAAGATAAAAAACCGCAGAGCGGATGCGTTGCCGTTGTTGTCGGTTTTGCTTATTGAAAAAGATTTTTTCAGATAGTTAAATAACCGTTGATAATATTATTAACGGTTATTTTTTTGTATTAGAATTAAAATGTATCAGTCGTTTTTCATAAAATTTAATTTTTGTCATTAAAAATTGTCGGTTTTTAAAATTTTATGTAATTTCGTAAAATTGCATATTCTTTTAACACCATTATTCAAAACCTATGAAAAAATATTTAATATTACTCCTGTTTTTTTCCGTTTCCCTAATCGGACAATCACAAAATCCTGTTGACAGCTTAAAACAAGCAGCCGAAAAATCAACGGTTGATTCCGTAAAATCTCAGATATACAACGAAATAGCAAATGTATTGAAAGGAAGAGATAATAAACAAGCTATGTTTTATGCCGAAAAATCTCTTTTATACGGAGAAAAATCAAATTTCCTGAAAGGTATTGCCGATGTCTATAAAACAATCGGGATAATTTATTATTTTAAAGGTGAACTTGACAGTGCATTTACAAGTTTTGATAAAAGTTTAAAAACATTTGAAAAATTAGACGATAAAAAAGGTGTTGCGGCAAGTTATGTAAATATAGGAATTTTAAAAAGAAATGTGGGGAAGATAAAAGAAGCCGGCGATAATTATCAAAAAGCATTGGAAATTTATCAGAAAATAGATGACGAAGAAGGGATTGCCAAGACCTATTTGAATCTCGGTAATTTATTTAAGCAACAAGGTAACATGAAAACGGCTCTTGATTATTATTTTAAGAGTTTAAAATTTTATGAAAATATCGGCGATAAACACAGTGCTGCACAACTATACCAAAACATAGGAATTGTGTACGGAGAATTGGATAATTCCGAAAAAGCCGTTAAGAATTTTAATACGGCTTTAAAAATATTTAATGAAATTAAGGATATAAAAGGAATTGCCGAAGTAAATAATAATCTCGGTAATAACTACTTGGATAACAAAGAATACGAACTTGCCGTAAGTTATTTCGAAAAATCATTGAAATTATTTCAAGAAATTGGTTATACTCCTATGATTGCTAACTTATACTACAATTTGGGAGACTCAAATAACAAACTTAAAAATTATTCCGCAGCAAAAGATTATTTTGATAAAAGTTTTGAAATATATCAGAACATAGGATATGCTGCCGGAATGGCAATGTGTTATAACGGTTTCGGTGAATATTATTATAATATCGGTAAATTTAATAAATCTGCTCAATACCTCGAAAAAGCCAAAGAACTCTCGATGGGTGCCGATTTAAGAACCTTGTCGGATGCCGTGGAATGGTTAAGTAAAGCGTATGCAAAAACGGGCGATTATAAAGATGCTTATGAAAATCATGTGTTGTTTAAACAATTTAACGACAGTATATTTAATGAAAATAACGATAAAGCAATTACTGCATTAAGTATGCAATATGAATTTGATAAAAAAGAAAAAATACGAGAAATTGAAGAAAAGAAAAAAGCAGCTTTACAGGCAGAAAAAGATAAACAGGATAAATTAGTTAAAATTGCTTTAAGTTCAGGTATTTTGTTAATGCTTTTGATTGCCGTTATTCTTATACGAAACTATCGAAGAAAAGTAAAAGCAAATAACTTGCTGAAAGCACAAAAAGAAGAAATTGAGCATCAAAAAATAGAATTGGAACAAAGAAACGAAGAGATTCGTGCACAAAGAGATGAAATTGAAGATAAAAATGTTTTGATTACCGAGCAAAGAGATATTGCATTAAAACAAAAACAAGAAATTACCGACAGTATTCAATATGCACAACGAATTCAGGAAGCGGTATTGCCTGATAAAAAGTTATTTGTAAATGATATAAGCGATTATTTTATTCTTTTTAAACCCAAAGATATTGTAAGCGGCGATTTTTATTGGATGACAAAAGCAGACGGTAAATTAATTGTTGTAGCTGCCGATTGTACCGGTCACGGAGTACCCGGGGCATTTATGAGTATGCTGGGTGTTACTTTTCTGAATGAAATTGTAAATAAAGACAGAGTCCTGCAAGCAAATAAAATTTTAGATAAATTAAGAAATAAAGTAATTGATTCGTTACACCAAAAAGACAGAGAAACCAAAGACGGAATGGATATCGCATTGGCTGTAATTGATCCTTCAAAAAATGAAATGCAATATGCGGGTGCATACAATTCGATGTATCTGATTGAATCTGAAAATGAAAATAAAGAAATTAAAAAAATAGCTGCGGACAGAATGCCTATCGGTATTCATCTTAAAATGGATAAAGAATTTACGAATCACGTAATTCGATATAAAAAAGGCGATGTTATTTTTATGTTTTCCGACGGCTATATGGACCAGTTCGGCGGAGAGAAAGGCAGAAAATTAAAATCAAAACGTTTTCAGGAATTATTATTAACGGTTCATGAAAAACC
>CAZCPV010000070.1:0-12325 GCA_964500765.1 uncultured Draconibacterium sp. | reverse complement strand
ATACAGAGAAAACGGTAATGTGGGGATAGGAACAAATACACCTTCAAAATCTTTGGATATATATACTGCTTATAATTATTCTCCGGACAATCCTAATCCTCAAAACAAATCAACAATTCGTCTGTTAAATTATATAAGATATTCAAAAGGTATCGATCCGGGACCGGGACCTATTCAAAATCCAATAATATATAAATGGGATATCGAAAACAGTAACCGTGACTTAAAATTTAAACATATTGCTTATGACCCGGATAATATCGGCGGAAGTGTAACCCCTGAAACAGTGTTTAAAATTGGAAATGACGGCTTTATTTATGCAAGAGAGTTAATTGTTCAGGCAAACGGAGATTATGTTCATCCAGACTACGTATTCGATCCACATTACAAACCAATTTCAGTAAAAAAACTCGAAAAATTCATAAGAGAAAACAAACACCTGCCCGAAATACCTTCGGCAAAAGATGTTTCTGAAAACGGTCTTAAAATAGGAGAAATGAACACATTACTTTTGAAAAAAATTGAAGAACTTACGCTTTATATTATTGAAATGAATAAGATATTAAAAAAACAACAAAAAGAAATAGATGGGTTAAAAAAAATTATTGATTAACTGATATGATGATTCGTTAACAATATAATCTGAAAAAAGAAATAACCAGTAAAGCAACAATATAATAAAATGAAAAAAATAAAATTAATAATACTTATTCTATTTACGGGAGGTTTTGTACTCGGGCAAGATATTTCAGTGGAATGGATTAAACAAGCCGGAGGTATAAATTTTGATGTTGTTACAGATTTTCAGACTGATAATGATAATAATCTGTTTGTTACGGGGGTGTTTTCCGAACAAGCAATTTTTGAAAACAAAAAAATCAGTTCGCAAGGAAAACAAAATATATTTATCGCAAAATACAATAAAAAAGGAGAATTACAATGGTTGCAACAATACGGTTCACAAGAAAGTGTTACATCACATTCGTTAAGTATTAGTAATAAAGGTGAAATTTTTATTTGCGGTACTTTTAAAAAAGAACTGACTTTTGGAAATGAAACTATAAAATCATCGGGATTTTCAAATAATTATCTTGCAAAACTTGATAAAAACGGAAATCCGCTTTGGATAAAACTTATAAAATCGGACAGTAAAGGCAAAAAAACTTTTGTTGTATCAGACAAAAACAATAATTTATATTACGCCGGAACATTTTATAACAGAATAAATTTCGGTAAAAAAAATTTAAAAGCCGTAAGCAGTTCAGATATTTTTCTGGCAAAATACAGTAATAAAGGTGTTTTTATTAATGCAATTTCAATATCGGGATTTAACGGAGAAGAGTTAAACGATTTAAAATGCAATAATGAAGGAAACATTTATTTAACAGGAAGTTTTACCGATGAAATTAAATTTTCCGGTGCTATAATGACTTCCGCAGGAAAAGAAGATGTTTTTATTGCAAAATTCAACGAGCTTAAATTTGAATGGGCAAAAAAAGCCGGCGGATACTACAAAGATTACGGAAAAGAAATTTTTATAAAAAACAATAATATTTATCTCACGGGAAGTTACTCAGGAACAGCAAATTTTGATAATAAAGAAATTACATCAACAGGTGTTTCAGATGCTTTTGTAAGTTGTTACAACAAAAACGGTAAACTTTTGTGGCTAAACAGTTTCGGAAGTTCGGGAAACGATTATGCAAGTTCGATAAATGTAAATAATAACAATACTGTTTACATCACCGGAACATATAGAGGAACATTTGCAAAAGATAACAATATAAAATCGAAAGGATTTACAAATGATATTTTTACGGCAAAATTTACCAAAAAAGGAAAATATATTTCTGCAATAAGTTTCGGAGGAAATAAGCACGATTTTGCTTCAAAATTATTTACCGATGCCGATAATTTCATTTACCAAACCGGAAAATTTGATAATTCGCTCGAAATTATTAAAGACAAAAAAGCAAAAGGGAAAAAAGATGATATTTTTATAGTAAAATATTACGATTGTCAAAGTGCCGAAAAAATTAATTTGGGCGATGATATTACGGTTTACGCAAATTCATACACTATTAAACCCAAAGGAAATTATACAACTTACAAATGGAACAACGGCACAAACAAGAAAGACTTAAAAGTTACCGAAAGCGGCGAATATATTTTAAAAGTTACCGATGAGAACAATTGCATATCCCAAGATACAATTAATATTGAACTATATGAAACATTATACGACGAAACGAAAGATGCAACAGACAACACAAACAACAAAAATAAAAACGGCACAGCAGGAATTAATGATATTAAACTGCAATTGTCATTGAGCATTTTTCCGAACCCTGCAAAAAACGATTTTTATGTAAATATTAAAAACATAAACACAAACGAAAAACTATATATTAAAATAGTTGATGAAAACGGAAAATTAATTTACCAAGAAAACATAGCAAACAAATCTCAATTTTTGACTCAAAAACTTAAACTTAACAACATATCCGCAGGGGTTTTTTATGTTGTTGTGATTAACGGAAATAAAAAAGTTGGAGAGAGAGTTGTTTTTTATAAATAAAAAATGAATACTAAATGAAAAAGATAGCATTATTAAACTTTTTAATTTTCTCATTTTTGTTGTGTCTCGGACAAAATAAAAATGGTGGAGACGGAGACAGCATAGATATTAATAAAATAATTCCTCCCGAACCCGGTGTTTATAAATTTGCAACATTTGGTAATAATTCTGTTAATTTATTTAGCGGTGTTCCTCAAATTTCAATACCTGTCTGGGAAATAAAAGAGCAGGACATTTCTGTTCCCATAAATCTTTCTTATGATGCACAAGGGCTAAAAGTTAATGATATTCCGAGTTGGGTCGGAGCCGGATGGAACCTATCTGCCGGCGGAGTTATAACAAGGACGGTAAGATCTATTCCCGATGAAAACTGTTCAGGAACTTACATTGGTTATATGTGCCCGGGTCATGACGGACTGTTTATTCCTGACAGTTTGCCGCAAAGCGGTACCAATTACGTTTACGAATCAATTATGGAAATGGAATCAATAACAACATACGGAAAAATTGACGACCAACAGCCCGATGAATTTTACTTTAATATGCCGGGTCATTCCGGAAAATTTATTTATTCACTATACGATAATAAATTTATTACAATTCCATATCAAAATATAAAAATAGATTATTATTCTAATAATTTTAACACTATTGATTCTATTCGCCTTATTACAGATGATGGTTTTATTTATTGGTTCTCGTGTCCCGAAATTACAACAACTTATTCGCATGGAAGCAAAAGTGGAAGTATAGATTGGAACTTTAAAAGCTCTTGGTTTTTAACAAGAATAATAACTCCCTTAAAAAACACTGTTCTTTTCGAATATGAGTATGATCATTTATATAAAAACACATTTACTCAAACACACAAAATACTATTGGGAAACGGAAATAAAAACAAATCAAACAAGTCCGCGACAAGCAGTGAAATAGAACGATCTTCGCCTCGGTTAAAACGAATAATAACCAAAAATCAAATAATCAAATTTATTAAAAGCGATAATTACAGAACAGATATTTATTATTTATGTAATAACGGAATACCTGAAAATAAACGAAAATCATACTCATTAAAAGAAATACAAATATTAAGAAGAAAAGGAAATAATACTACTTTAATAAAAAAATATAATTTTTATGAAAGCTATAAAATCGGCAGCCAAAGCAGCGTGCCAAGATTAACATTGGACAGCATTGCAGAATCAAACGAAACAGAAAAGTTGCCTTCTTACAAATTTTTCTATAACAAACCGAATTTAGTTCCTTCTCTAATTCAAAGAAGAAAACAAGATCATTGGGGTTACTACAAAAAAAATGATACAAAAAACAACAATAACATTTTACCGAAAATTATTTTACATGGGTTAAATAATAGTCAAACAATATTAAATAGTGACGGCTCAGACAGAAATACCGATACAAGTTCCGTATATTTCGGGGTATTAAATAAAATACAATATCCGACGGGAGGTTATACAAAATATAAATATGAACCAAACAATGTGTCAAATTTTAATTTAACTAAAACAGTAAACTATACAGTACACGAAGATGATTCTTTATATTACACAAAAGGTGTTATTTGTAAAGATAATTATTCAACACACGTAAATATAGCAGAAAGTTCAGGAAAAGGTAAAATAGAATTATATTTCGGTAAAACATGCAGCGGTGGCGGTGGCGGAGGTAACGGTACAATAAGTAAAGATCATTCAGGTTTGTATATATATGTCGGAAATAACTCTTATTTCGTAGGTTCCGGTTATGCCGGAGAGTCAAGAACTATTCCCAATGTTTCATTACAGGTATCTAACAATTTAAGTTTTCGTTTCAGCAGTAATCCGGGCTCCGATATAAAAGCAATATTAAAAGCTCCCGAGACATCACAAATTTCAACAAATCATACAGATACATATTCAATAAATGCTGATTATGTAGGCGGGTTAAGAATAAAATCAATAACAGATTATTTTGATACCGGAAAAATTTCACAAAAAAGAGAATTTACTTATTACGGAGGTAAAGTATTCTGTGTCCCTAACTATTTAAGAACATTAGAAAAAGATACCTGGGAAACCTGGGAAAATCCATTTGATTATCATAGAACCAGATTTGAGGTTTATGCAATATTATCATCAAACAATTTATCTGTTGACGGTAAAATTGAGGGATCTCATGTAGGTTACAGTAAAGTAACAATGCAAAAAACAAATTCGAAAGGAGAAATAATTAAAGAAGAAACCGAATATAATCAAATAGGCGATTTATACAATTATTCATATCCTTACATACCGGTTTTTGATGTTGACTATAAAATAGGGAAAATTAAAGAAAAAAAATATTTTAATTGGGAAAATAATAATTTTCGTTTAATAAAAAAACAAAATTATCAATACACCTCTTTCAGCGAAGGAAATGCAAGTGGTGTTTTATTCGCAAAAGTACATAATTTAAATAATTTCGGTAAAAGTTTCCCCGTTCCTTATAGTTTTACCCCTATGCCAACGTTTGCAGTACCGGAATATTATACAATAAAAAATTTTGCATGGAAAAGTTCCTTTGGGTATTTATCAAAAGAAATAACAAGAGATTATTTTAATAATGAGGTAATTGAAACAACAACCGATTATGAATACAACACCGATTATACTCAATTAACAAAAACAATTAAAAATGCGGCAACTGACAACGAAATTACAACATCATACAAATACCCGACAGATGAAAATTTAAATGCAACTGTACCGCAAGAAATGATTGATAAGTTCATGATAAATACCCCGGTTGAAACAGAAAAAAGAAATTACAACGAAAATATTGTTTCAGCAAATATTACAGATTATAAATACGAGAACGGAATGGTACTGCCGGACAAAGTTCGTGTTTATAATAAAGATTTAGCAACAACACTGAAATATGAAGAAAGGGCTTCATACAAACACGATACACACGGTAATATTGTAGAAATTAAAAAATCAGATAATACCCCCACAACTATAATTTGGGGGTATAATAACACTTACCCTATTGCAAAAATTGAAGGTGTGGCTTATGCCGAATTAACTACAACCCAAATAAGTAAAATACAAGAACTTGATGCCGCTGTTTGGGAATATGATGTTAATATAGACGATTTAAATAATCTTAATAATTACATACGGAACATGCTCCCGAACGCAATGATTACAACATACACATATCGCCCGTTAATTGGGCAAGAAACAATAACCGACCCCAACGGCAAAACAACATTCTACGAATACGACAATTTCGACAGGTTAAAAACGATACGCGACCAAGACGGAAAAATTATTAAAAAAATTGAATATAATTACAGACAAACAGAAAATTATTAATAATTAAAATTTTTATATTATGAATTACAAAACAAAAACAGTTTTATTTTTATTGTTCTTTATTTCCTCCGGTATATTTACCGCATGTAAAAAAGAAATAGTAAAGGAATTAGATATGAAAGGAACAATAAACGGGCATATTGAACATGTATATGCCGAATTCAGCGGCGAACTTTCAAAAGAAAACATAAAGGTTGAAATTATCGGGAAAAATATTTCCGCAACAACCGACAGTGAAGGCCGATTTTCATTAAAAAACGTACCGACCGGAACCTACGACATTAAATTTACGCGAAGCGATATTGCCTATTTTGAACTGCACGATATTAATATTTTGGGAGGAAACACTCCGGTTGTGATTAAAGATGAAATTAATATGATACAAAAATCAACAACTTCAATTACTGATTTTAATGTTCAAAAAAATAACAATTATCTTTATTTATCTGCGGATATAGAACCAAATGATACAATTTCCAGACTTATTATTTTTTGTCTGAGCAAGAAAAATAACATTTACATTCCTACACATACTCAATCTTCAAACGACCCTGATTTTATAGAAATGTGGGCTGTATATTCTGAACACGTTCCTTTTTATATTGAGATAGAAGATTATTGGTATTCTGACACCCTTTATGCAAATGCATACGGAGCTTCCGAATTATATAATAAAGTATTCTATAAAGACAAAGAAACCGGAACAATTATATGTCCCGGAGTAAATTACGAAGGGGCACCGGAAGTTAAACGATTTATTTTTACATCAAAAAACAATTAAATATTATGAATAACAAAATTTTAACAATAGTGTTTATATTTATTCTGTTTGCATCGTGCAAGACGGAAAAAATACAACTTACGGGAAGCATTACCGGAGAAATTAAAATTTTTGCCGAAGACGGATACCTACAACCCGACGCAAAAGCAAAAGTTACAATTTTAAATACCGATTTTTCGACTGAAACCGGAACAGATTGCGTTTATAAAATAGAGAATATACCCGTCGGAACTTACGATATTAAATATTCTTCCGACGGTTTTGAAGATTATACCGAAAAAGGTGTAAACATTACATCCGGCAAAACTCCCGCAATACTAAAAACCGTTGTATTAGGTCAAAAACCCGTATCAAAAGCAAAAAATTTAAGAATTTACACTTACGGTTTCGGAAGCAAAAGAATTGCAGGAGATATAGACCCGGCAGGAACAGAAAACAACAGAAAACAAATTGTTTTGTATATTGACGATAAAAATACGGTTTCAAAAGATAATTTTTATTCCGAAAAATATTTAACATCCGTTGCCGATACTTTTTATATCGACTATATTAATATTCAATCGTATTTCCCTTCCGATGCAGATACCGTATATATCATTGCATATACAAAATCTTTCGATCCGGAAGATTATGCATATCCGTATAATTTTAATTACGATGAATATAATATGAATTATGAAGATTTTACGATTTCCGAAAATCCTTCAAACATTATTTCAATACCGATTACTAAATAACTATAAGATGAAAACAAAATACAGTTTTAAAAGTATTATAATACTTGCAACGATTTTTACAACATTTAATTTGACTTGTAAAAAAACCGAAATTGAACAGTTAAATTTAACGGGAAGTGTCAAAGGCAATGCTTATATAAGAAAAGAATCTGTCGGGCAATATACCGTTTTTAAACAAAAAGGAATTAAAGTTCAAATTGAAAATACCGATTTTTCAACCCTTACCGACGAAGAAGGCGAATACTTTTTTGATAACATTCCTTCGGGAACATATAACTTTTTATATTCTCTTAACGGATACGGAGATATGAAAAAATGCGGTGTGCAAATTATCGGCAATAGTGATTATCCTATTGACTTGGGAGAGAATGAATCCGGCATTAAGCCGGAGGAGTGCATACTTTCTCCGATTTCTACAACCATTGCAACAAATTTAACCGTAGAATACAACGGAACCGATGTTATTTTTAAAACAGACATCTCGCCCCAACCGAACGATACAATACACAGTGGTGTTTTTCTGTGTATTCATGACAATGAAAACGTTGCTTTTGACAATTCTCTTGATTTTTACCCTTCGATAGGTTGGGGAGCAAGCAATACAGTTACTGTTACAAAAGAAATGTTGGAAAAATGGGTCGAAGGTTTTAATCCGTCAAAAACCTATTATGCAATTGCATACGGTTATTCCGGTGTTTATTCATATTATTTCGACCCCGAAAAAGGATCTTATGTTTACAGAGGTATAAACCCGACACCTACAAATGTCGTAAGTTTTAAAGTGCCGGAGGAATAATTTTAGCTGTCATAGTATCAGTAAATTTGCTGATACTGTGACATTAAAGATTTAATTTATCATAAAATGAAAAAAATATTATACATACTATTCCTTTTGTCAATAAGCACAAGCATTTTTGCACAAACCGACGACGGCTTTAACAATCGAGTAATATCAACTTACAACGAAGGAGGGAATGATGTTGTAGCAAGACAAACTATAAGATTTACAGACGGTTACACAACCATAGGGCACGGTGATTTGCATGCATACATTGACACTTTGCTTCCTTTCGGCGGCTATACCGAGGGCATTACAAATATGAACTACATAAGAGTTTTTGAAGCAATTCATAATAACGAAGGTATTACAACCGAACCCGAACACAACGGATTAAACTATTTAAAATGGAGCGAAACAACCCAATATTTCGACGGGCTCGGGCGACTTATTCAAACCGTAAATTCAAAAGCCGGAACATCGGGCAATGATTTAATTACACCGGTTGTTTACGATGAGTTCGGAAGACTGGCAAAAGATTTTTTACCGTACACAATTCCGCAGGGCAATGCTCAAAATTCAGGTACCGGAGCATACCGTCCGAATGCCGTTATTGAAGGAGATTTTGACGAACAAGAATTTTTTATAAATAAATTCTACGACGGCACGCAAAAAAATTTTGGTTTTACCTTAAAAAAATACGACAACTCGTCCCTAAACCGCCTTATAAGCCAAACAGCTCCCGGTAAAAATTTTCAGAATCATCCGCAAAACTTTGAATATGCTGCCAATTCTTTAGGTGAAGTATTAAAATGGAGCTTGCAAATGAATAAAACCAACGGAAACCCGGAACCGACTCCCGCTCCCGAAACATACCCCGCAAACCAACTGTACAAAAACATTACAACCGACGAAAACGGAAACAAAACAGCAGAATACAAAAACAAACTCGGACAAGTTATTTTAACAATTTCCGACTACGGAAACTTAAATTTAAAAACATACCGCGTATATGACGATTTCGGCCTTTTGCGTTACGTTTTACCTCCCAAAGCTGTTGAAGACAACACCGTAAGCACAAGCGAAATTGATGAGCTTTGCTACTATTACGAATACGACGGCAGAAAGCGTATGACACAAAAAAAACTGCCCGGTGCCGAACCCGTTTATATGCTGTACGACAAAAGAGATAAACCCGTTGCAACACAAGACGGAAACCAACGACAGAACAACAAATGG
The DNA here is from genome assembly GCA_964500765.1 of uncultured Draconibacterium sp. Lineage (GTDB taxonomy): Bacteria > Bacteroidota > Bacteroidia > Bacteroidales > JAADGE01 > JAADGE01. The sequence continues at coordinate 2,856 of CAZCPV010000070.1, read as the reverse complement.
CTTATTACAAAATACGATGCTTTCGAAAGACCCGTTATAACTGCAATGTTCAATTTCAGCGAAACACAGGATTTTTTAAATAATTTGATTAACTCATACAACAATCTTTGGGAAACCTACAATTCGACAAATCACACCTATTCAAACACGGCTTTCCCCAACATTACATCTTGTAATATTTTATCGGTAACCTATTACGATACATACGATTATGCAATTTCTAAAGGTTTTCCCGAAACAATAACGGCATTCGGCGTGCAAAGCACAACAAAAGTGAAAGGAATGATAACCTGCACAAAAAAATTAGTATTAGACGAACACGCCTTTGAGCAATCCGATGACAATAAAACATGGCTGCATACCGTTAATTATTACGACAAATACGGAAGAACAATACAAACTATTGCCGAAAACCAAAAAGGCGGAACAGATATTATTAAAAATAAATACAACTTTGCCGGCGAATTGCTCGAAACAATACAAACACATAACATAACAGGAAACAGCAACGACAATATTACAATTACAAAACAATTTACCTACGACCGTATGAGCCGGCTGCTTACAACAAGCGAAAAAATTAACAACGAAAACGCTCAAATAACATCCGAAAACCAATACGACGAACTCGGACAACTGAAAACAAAAAAACTGCACAAAACAGGAAACACATTTTTGCAAAACATAAATTACAAATATAACATAAGGGGCTGGATGACAGACATTAACAACGCAAACGAATTAGGTAACGATTTTTTTGCAATGAAATTAAATTACGAAACAAACGAAACAAACCCGCAATACAACGGAAATATTTCGGCAATGAAATGGACTTCGCAAACATACACCGACATGAAATCATACAACTTTAACTACGACGGACTTAACCGTTTAACAAATGCAACATACAACGACACACAAAACAGAAATTACACAAGCTCATACAACTACGATGCAAACGGAAACATTACCAATTTAATAAGACTGGGAAAAAACGAAAATTCGTTTTCCGAAATCGACAATTTAGAATATACATATACAGGCAACCGATTAAAAGCTGTAAACGATTTAAGCGGAAACCAATACCAAAACAACGGTTTTTCCGACAACGGTTCATTTGCCGATAACGAATATCTGTATGATGCAAACGGCAATATGACATCCGATGCAAACAAAAGCATTAGCAACATAACATACAACCACATCAACCTGCCCGAAAACATACAATTCTCAAAACCCGATGCACCGCAAATAAAATACACCTACGATGCCGCCGGAATAAAACGCACAAAACAAAAAATATCAAACAACAACACCGTCATACAAACCGATTATATCGGCAATTTCATATACGAAAATAACTTACTGAAATACATCCTAACCGACTACGGCAAAATAAACATAAACATAACCGGCAACGACACACTGCTAACTCGACAATACAACATCTCCGACCACCTCGGCAACATACGCGTAACCTTCGACCAAACCGGCAACATCCTGCAAGAAGACAGCTACTACCCCTTCGGCATGACCCAAAACGGATTATCCTACACAACCCTTCCCGATAATCAAAAAAATTTGTACCTTTACAACGGAAAAGAATTACAAAACGATTTTGGCTTGGATTGGTACGATTACGGAGCAAGGTTTTATGATGCTCAACTTGGACGATTTCACGTTCAAGATGCGTTTGCTGAAAAATATTATTCTCTTTCATCTTATCAATACGGAGCAAATAATCCTGTATTATTTATTGATGTTAATGGGGACAGCATAAGAAACGCTTATGAAAATAAATTAAAAGAAGCAAAAGAATATTTAGCAAATATAGAAAAAGCACTTTCAAATAAAAATAATACTTCCAAACAGACAAAGTACTTTAAAAAGGTTAAGAAAAAAGCTGAAAAAAATCTTGCAGAAGTACAATCTAATTATGATAAAACAAATGATTTAATTTCAAAATTAAAAGAAATTGATGTAGGCCTATTCAATGAGATTAATACTATTCAAGATAAAAATGGTAACGAAACAGATGTATATGTTAAAGTTCGAGATATAGGAAATAATGAAACAGTTTACGGCGGAACAAATGTAGCACATTCATCTTCCGACCCGAATGTTTATACATCAGGATTTGGAGATAAAACAGTTTCAGTACAAACAACAAATGACGTATTCACTCTTGCACATGAATTCGGACATGTAAAATATAATGTTCCGAATATTGCTTCTTACAGCAAATATTATGATAAAACCTACATAAAAGGAACTGCTGCACATTTGGGACATGCTCCCGGAGACTCAAGCGGAAAAATGGTTAATCAAGTTATGAAAAGATTTTATGCTAATTATAAAATTTTCAGAAAAAAACAAAAGAAATAAATAATGAGAAAAATTCTATTAATACTTTTTGTCTTTTGTGGTCAATTTGTTTTTTCACAAAACACTTACGATTTTAATATTGATACAACTAAATTATTATACACCGCAAAATTACAAATATTAAGCTCTGAAAGTGCCGACTATAATGAAATAAATATTAATGCTTTTTTAGAGAAACAACAAGCAAGTTTTCTACAATCAAAAGGTTTTTCAGATGTTTATTTTATTTTAATTGAAAATAGGGCATCACATTACGACAGTATTTTTATTGAAAAACATAAAGAAGATTTCAAAAAAAATTTAAGATTTCATGCTTGTGATTACATACTTGCATATAATTGCAAGACAGGATTATATTATAAACTTAAAGGATTTAGGAATAATGATTTTGAGGATTTTATAAATGATATGATTAAAATGGGCAATATTTTTAATTTTACAATCAAAAACAAAGATATTTTTATGTATTCT
>CAZCPV010000069.1:0-12456 GCA_964500765.1 uncultured Draconibacterium sp. | reverse complement strand
AGATTCTAATTATTAAGAGGTTCCAATTTTTGTTTATGGAATAAAATTTTAAAGGTATTATAAGCATACAGCGATGCCGTAATAAAAAATGCAACAGCACTTATTTGTATAATTATGCTTTCTTTTGCAAAAATACCGATTAATAAAGTAAAAATTGCAACAATAAATCCGTAATAATGCCAATCGGCAATTTTTTCGGAATAAATGTGTGCCGGCATCGGAATTTTATATTTTCCCACTTTATCTTGATATAATTTCAACCAAACGATAAAAGGCAGTGTTTTGTACATTTGTCCTAATATTAACGAAGTTAAAAAACCTAATATAATACTTATTCCGTATGCGGCATGTATTTGGTTCGAATAATTTGATAAAAAATTGAGATTTAATATCGAAAGTATTCCGAAAAAAAGTGTCAGGAACAAAAATATAAAAGCAAAAACAGATAACTTCATTCCGATATCGAGCTTTTTTCTTAAACGTTTTTTATAAGCATCGAAATTATATTTTATAAAAAAAACGATACCTGACAGAAGTATTATGCCCGATAGTGCTTTTAACCAGATGTTTATATCATAATATAATGCAAAAATTAAAAATATAAGTCCTGCATTTATAAAATAATATGATAGTTTTAAGAATGTTCTGTTTAATTTATGTGCAATAAAAAACATCGGCAGTAAGGTGCTTGCAACACCGATAACCAACATCAAAAACCAACCGGCAATACCGAAATGGACATGAATTTTTAACAATTCAAGATTTGATTTCGGAATGAAGTTAAAAACAAGGTTCATGGTTATTAAAATTCCGAGTGTAACCGTCAGTAAAAGCCAACCGGCAGAAGTTACGATAAAGGCATTTTCAATGGTTTTTTGTTTTGTTTTAAGGGCACTGAACAGAGCATTTATAACAAATAAAATAACGGAAATAAAAATAAGCGTTCCGCCGATTTGCATATAAATTGTTTCACCTATATAATTATTCCAAAAAGTATAACTCAGTAATATTGTGCCTGTTACCAAAGTGTAAAAGCTGATGTGTGCTAAAACTTCGCTGAATAATTTTATTTCCATAACGACCGGTATCAGTTGATACAGTGCACCGAAAATAATAACGGTAATCCAGCCGAGAACCAAAATGTGTGTAAGTCCCAAAATTTTAGGACCGATATATGTATTTGCCAAATCTCCGGAAGCAAAAAACAGTAAAACGGATGCAATAATAAAGAAAATTGCTCCGGCTGCATAATGCGGTAAAACAACACTCGGCGAAGGGGCATTTTTTGTACTTAATCCTGCTTGCATAGTTTATTTTTTATAAATTATAAATTTCATATTGTTTTCGTCAATCTCTTTATTAACGTATATCCAGCCGCGGGTTTCCAATTCGGGCAACAGATATTGCGGCAGTCGCTTGTGATGAACATACAGGGCTTCGTTGTCGTTTATTTTTTCAATTTCTTCAAGAATACTTACCATTGGCATGGGCATTTCTAAATCTCTGACATCAATTTCGTGCATTTTGCCTTGGTATTTTTCTTCGATTTCTTCAAAACTTAAACCTTTTGCTTCGGGACTTTCCTTTTTTTCTTCTTTTATAAAATCTTTTTCTTTCTTTAAATAGGTAAGCACCGTATTTTCATCGGTTCGCTCAACTTCATATTCATAGCCCCGGCTTTTTAATTTATTAAGTAAAGGAACAGGTTCAAAAGTGTTGATAATCAATAATATCTCATTCTTGTTCATGGTTTTCAATGTATCCATAATTGCATGATACGGGTCTGTTCCGGTTTCTAAAATCGGGCGAACATCCAATTTTACTATTTTATCTTTCTTCATTAGTTTATTATTTTTTTTATTGTTATTTTCAATTTCGTTTTCATTGATTAACTGAACTTTAAATCCGATTTCTTTTAATTTGTTAAGAATTTCGTTTACGCCTGTTCCGCCTATTTTTGCTGCATCTTTTATGCTTACGCGCGGTGCAAACAGTTTTCTTAAAAAAGGATTTTCTAATTTCCTGAAATTTTTATTTACGGAAGCAATCATTTCAATTGCTTCTCTTTTTTCTTTAATTATTTCGGAAATCTTCGTTTTTTCCGTTACAATCATTCTTATTTAGATTAAATAAATATAAAGATGCAAATGTATGCTATTTTTTTTATTCGGCAATACCAAAATTTAGGGATTTTTAAAAAAAATATCCGATTTTTTCGGAATATTATTTAAATTTGCAATGAATGAGAGCTTTTAATATTCATATTACCAAAAAAATGCTTTTTGTTTGTATTAAGCAAAGAGACAGTTTTTAATTTTCCTGTTTTTTAAGGATTAACCGAATCCTGTTTTCTCAAAATAATAATCCTCAATTCATAATTTATAATTCAAAAATCATGTCATTACCATACGCAGAACCCTATAAAATAAAAATGGCAGAGCAAATCTACCGCAGTACGCAAGAAGAGCGTGAAAAATGGATAAAAGAAGCCAAATACAATTTGTTTAAACTGAAAAGTTCGCAAGTTTACATTGATTTATTAACCGATTCCGGAACCGGAGCCATGTCCGATAAACAATGGGCGGCAATGATGCTTGGTGATGAAAGCTATGCCGGAGCATCTTCCTATTACAAAATGAAAGATATGATAAAGAAAATCTTTGATTTTGATTATTTTTTGCCGACACACCAAGGCAGAGCTGCCGAGAATGTACTGTTTTCGGCAATGATTAAAGAAGGCGATATTGTTCCTGGAAATTCCCATTTCGATACGACAAAAGGACATATTGAATTCCGTAAAGCAAAGGCGATAGATTGTACAATTGATGAAGCATTTGACACTACTTTAGTACATCCGTTTAAAGGAAACTTGGATTTGAACAAATTGGAAAATGTGCTGAAACAATACCCCAAAGAAAAAATACCTTTGATAATTGTTACGATTACGAATAATTCTTCCGGCGGGCAACCGGTGTCTTTGCAAAATATGAAAGAAGTAAAAAAACTTGCCGACAAATACGGCATTCCGGTATTCTACGATTCCGCACGTTTTGCCGAAAATGCGTATTTTATAAAATTGCGGGAAGATGCTTATAAGAATAAAACGATAAAAGAAATCGTAAAGGAAATGTATAAATATGCCGACGGAATGACCATGAGCAGCAAAAAAGATGCACTGGTAAATATGGGCGGTTTTATAGCAATGAAAGACAAAGAACTTTTTCAAAAAGCATCGACTTTTAATATTATGTTTGAAGGATTTATCACATACGGCGGTATGTCCGGCAGAGATATGAACGCTTTGGCACAGGGTTTGGATGAAAATACCGAATTTGAAGTTTTGGAAGCGAGAATAAAACAAGTGGAATATCTCGGAAAAAAATTAATTGATGCAGGGATACCCGTACAGCATCCTATCGGCGGACATGCAGTTTTTATTGATGCAAAATTATTTCTTCCGCAAATTAAAAAAGAAGAATACATTGCACAAACCGTTGCTGTTGAATTGTATATTGTCGGCGGTATCAGAGCTGTGGAGATAGGAACTGTTTTGGCGGACAGAGACCCCGTAACACGAGAAAATCGCTATCCGGAATTAGAACTTGTTCGGTTGGCAATTCCGCGAAGAACATACACAAACAGCCATATGGACTATGTTGCCGCTGTTTGTAAAAAAATATTTGATACGCGAAATGAGGCAAAACACGGTTTACGAATTACTTATGAAGCACCCATTATGCGACATTTTACAACGGAATTTGAGAAAATAAAATAATAATTTTGCAAAAAATTAAAAATCAGTGTCTTAATTATGCAACTTTTTTATGTATATTTACGTCTTTTGTTAAGAAAAATAAAATATATTTGGATAATTTTTAATTTATGAAGATTCGATTCTTTTTATATCCCGTTTTTTTGTTGATAAGTTTGTCTTCTTATGTTTACGGAAATTCTTTGGGAAAGCCCATGGCTTTAACGCTGGATTCTGTTGTTTCGACTGATGTTACAACTTGTTACGGCGGAAATAACGGAACCTTAACAATTTATGCTTCCGGCGGAACTGCACCTTATCAATATTCAATTGACGGAGGTGTTACCTATCAATCTTCAAATGTTTTTACGGGCTTACCGGCAGGATTATATGACAAAATTGTAGTACAAGATTTTTATGTTGCCGTAACCGGAGTAGGATATATTGACGAGCCGGCAGAAATACACATAAGTAATGAAACGCATACCGATGTTACCGGTTGTTACGGTAATACAAACGGAACAATTACGATTACCGCATCCGGAGGAACCGGAGCATTGGAATATTCGATTGATAACGGGTCAAATTATTTTTCTAACGGAGGAAGTTTTACAGGGCTTGCAGCCGGAACTTATAATGTAAAAGTCAGAGATGCAAATTCATGCGAAAAATCCGGTTCTGAAATTACCGTAAATCAACCGCTTGAATTGGTAATTACAAATGAAAACAAAACTAACGTTACCGGTTGTCACGGCGATAATAACGGTATAATCGATATTACTGTAACAGGCGGTACTCCTCAAATTGAATATTCGATTGACGGCGGTACGACCTATGTTTCAGGGCATTATTTTTCATCTTTAAGTCCCGGAAATTACCAAGTATCCGTTCGTGATTCCAAGGGCTGTACAACTGTCGGCAGTAATCTTACAATTACCGAACCGCCTGCCGTTACCGTAAATTCTCAAACCGTTTCGGATGTAAATACCTGTTTCGGTGACCATACGGGAAGTATAGCAATAAATGCTTCCGGCGGAACCGGTACTTTATATTATTCGATTGACGGTGCAACAAATTATTCTGACAACGGCGGTAATTTCAATAATTTATATGCAGGAACATATATCATTGTCGTAAAAGATGATAATATTTGTACGGTTTACGGCGATACCGTAATTGTAGGCCAACCGCCTCAAATTGTTATTGATTCGGAAACAAAAACAGATGTACAAACTTGTTTCGGCGATTCAACCGGACAAATAACCATTACCGCACACGGCGGTATAGCACCTTTGGAATATTCGATAAATTCGGGTACAACTTTTCAATTTGGTAATATTTTTAATAATTTACCTTCAAATTCATACAGTACCGTGGTCAGAGATGCAAACGGCTGCTTGGTAACCGGTCAGGATCATTTAATCGGACAACCTACTTTACTGTCAATAACCGATGTTAATACAACAAATGTTTCAACATGTTTCGGCGGAAATAACGGCACTATTCATATTGTTACAAACGGCGGAGGTACACCTTCTTATGATTTTTCTGTTGACGGCGGAACGTCCTATGCCGCCGGCAACGATTTTTCAAATTTATTTGCCGGAATTTATACGGTAATTGTCAGAGATTCACATAATTGTACCGATACATTTAAAACACGGGTTGTAGAAATAGGGGAACCGGCTCAATTGGTTATAAATTCGGAAATTGAAACAGACCCTACTTGCTACGGCGGTACAAACGGAAGTATTACGGTAAGTGCTTCCGGCGGAACCGGACAAATTAATTATTCTCCGGATAACGGTGCGCATTTTTATACGAATAATATTTTGTCGGGATTATCGGCAGGCGTAACTTACGATATTGTTGTTCAAGATGCACACGGTTGTACTACAATCGGCGGAACACATATTCTGGGGCAACCGTCCGAATTAGTGATTGATTCGGTTGCAGGAATAAATGTACACGATTGCTACGGCGGGTCAAACGGCTCAATTACGATATATGCACACGGCGGTACACCCGGACTGATTTATTCCGACGACGGAGAAGTAAGCTATCAGGCATCGAATTTCTTCGGAAGTTTAGCTGCCGGAAATTATCAAACGGTTGTAAAAGATGCCAATAATTGTAAAACAGTCGGTGATTTGGTTCATATTACCCAACCGGATGTGCTTGAAGTTTCCTATCAGGAGAAAAAAGATATTCTCGGGTGTCACGGTGATTTAATCGGTGAAATTCATATTGATTATTTGGGCGGAACAGACCCTGTTGAATATTCAATTGACGGCGGCACAACTTATTTCTCAAATAACGGTGATTTTCTCGGACTTGCTGCCGGGAATTATACCCTTGTGATAAGAGATGCAAACGGATGTACGGCAAACGGAGACCCCGTTACGATTAATGAACCCGACGTTTTAATTCCTTCTTTGGTCGAAAAACAAGATGTTAAATGCTACGGTGATGCAAACGGATATATTAATTTAACGGCAACCGGCGGACAAACACCGCATTATTTTTCGATTGATAACGGCACAACTTACAGTTCCGGTTCATTTTTTAACGGATTACCGGCAGGAACATATCAAACATACGTAAAAGATTTATATAATTGTGTAAGAATAGGTCCTGCGGTAACTATTAATCAACCCGATACGCTTTCGATTGATTCGGTGGTTTCTCAAAATATTGACGGTTGCTACGGTGATAACGACGGAACAATTACCGTTTATGCTTCCGGCGGTGTGCTGAATTATATGTATTCAATAAATCAAGGCGATTCTTATTTTGATAACGGAGGCAGTTTTACAAATTTATCTCCCGGAAACTATTACATTACGATTTATGATGCAAATTTGTGTCGGGCATCGTGGCTCGATAACACCATGAATTGGGATACCGTAAAAATTACGCAACCTTCGCGCGTTCAAATTACGGATATTCAAACAAGCAATATTACCTGCTACGGAGAAGATGACGGTATTATTACGATTACCGCATCGGGCGGAACGGGCACTTTGCATTATTCGATTGACGGCGGAGTCAGCTATCCCGATATTACGGGAACTTTTAATAATTTGCCGGCGGGCGATTATGCGGTGAAAGTCGAAGACGACCATAATTGTACAAGCAGTGCTTATACGGCATCGGTTTATGAACCGGATTCGCTTGAAATAACAAGCATCGTTGCAACGGACGAAACTTGCCTCGGTTCAAATGACGGAACAATAACAATTAACACTTCCGGAGGAACTTATCCTTTTGAATTTTCAATTGACGGAATTAACTGGCAAATCGGTAAAACCATAGAAAATCTTTCGCCGGGTACATATATTTCGTATGTAAGAGATGCGAATTTATGTTCCGTAACGGGAAATCCCGTAAGTATCGGTTCGCCGGAAGATGCCTCTTTGTTTGCCGTAAGCGATTCGATAGGTTGCAGTCCGCTGACCGTGCAATTTACGCGTTTAACACCCGGGAACACTTATTTGTGGGATTTCGGCGACGGTGAAACAGCTACACAGAACGAACCCGAACACACCTTTATTAATACAACGGCAAATCCGGTTGATTACCTTGTTACGGCATATTCTGCTTCGCCAAATAATTGCTTGGATACGGCATATAAAACCATTACGGTTTATCCGAAACCGCAATTAAGTTTTACGGCTGCACCCGATGTTCTGTATTTTCCGAATTCGGAAGTTGTGATAACGAACAACAGCCCTTCCGGTTATACAAATTATAATTGGGATTTCGGCGACGGAACCGGTTCTTCCGACGAACAACCCGGTTCGCATACTTACGGAGATTGCGGCGAATATACAATACAACTGTCGGCGGATAACACTTGGTGTTCCGATACGATAAATAAAAGTATTACGGTTACGGCAATGCAGCCCGAAGCAATATTCAGTGTTGACACGACACAATCCTGTGTTCCGGTTACGATTAATTTCGACAACCAATCCATGTTTATTGATACTTTTGAGTGGAATATGGGAGACGGAACGGTTATTTATGACGATAATTTTTCCTATACTTACGATACGCCCGGAGAATATGTCGTAACGCTTAACACGGTCGGTTATTGCAATACCTACGATTCAAAAGATACGACAATTTATGTGTATCAAAGCCCGATTGTAAATTTTGATGTTTTTCCGGATACGGTAATGCTTCCCGGACAACCGATACATTGCTCAAATTTAAGCTCCGACGATGCCGATTTATTTTACTGGGAATTCGGCGACGGCGGAACTTCCGAAGAAGAAAATCCGATATATTTTTATACGGCTCCCGGAACTTATGATATAAAATTAACGGTAACTTCCGTAAATAAATGCGTGGATTCCTTAACTTTAACTTCGGATGTTATTGTACTTCCCGAAGGGAAAATTTCCTTTCCTAATGCTTTCACACCCGACGGAGACGGTATTAATGATACGTTCGGACCGGCGGTTTATTCTTCCGTAAAAACGTTTGAAATGTATATTTACAATCGCTGGGGCGAAATAATGTTTTATACCGATGATATTACGAAAGGATGGAACGGCAGGTTAAACGGAAAACCCGTGATGCAGGATGTGTATGTTTGGCGGGCAGACGGTATTTACTTAAACGGAACACCGTTTGAGCTTGCCGGAAGTATTACGCTTTTAAAATAACCTTAAATCCGCAAGTCAGGGTTCCACTGTATTAATTTACAGGCAATTAAGAGGCAATTCGTGTCATTTTAATTCGAAAAGTGAAGCCCTGACTGTCAGTCCTTTAAATGTAAATATGAGAATATAAGGAAAAAATAGTACAGCTTAATTTTATGCTTTATAACATATTTTTTGTAGTTTTGTAAGAAATATAAAAAATAAAAATATGGACAGAAGAAAAGTAATAAAAACATTAGGAATATCCGCAGCATTAGTTACTACGGGTTTAATAGGTGCCTGTAATACCGGCAACGCCGAGGCGGAAAAGGAACTTAAAGAATTAAAAGACAGTTTAAAAAATGTCAAAAATAAACCCTTAAGCGAACGCGATAAAAAAATTGTCAATCGAAATGAAATGACAATTAAAGACCCGGAAAATCCGACAAAAGCCGAGTTAAAACATACGCCGGAAATTAAATTGGGCGATACCGATGAGTTGGCTTATACCGAAGTGAAAATAACGGTAGGTATGGGTATTATTCATCCTTCGACCAAAGACCATTGGATTGATTTTATTAAGTTATATGCAGACGATAATTTAGTCGGAACCGTTGAATTTGAACCCGGAACGGCATCGGGTTATACCGTTTTTAAAATTAAAAAAGAAAATATTAAAACTTTAAAAGCGGAGATTGGCTGTAATATACATGGAATTTGGCATTCGGAATTAGAGATATAAGTTGAAATTTAATTTTAAAACAGGACACTAAAATGCAACCTTCAGGTATTTTAGCGTCCTTTTATTTTAAAAATATTAATATACAAATTTATGAAATACAAGAAATTTATTTTAGCTATTTTGATATTCGGCAGTTTTCAACTTTTTGCCCAACAAAAATATTCTAAAGTCAGAATTTTTGCAAACAAACAAGAACTTACCGAAATCCAAAAATCGGGTATTGATTTAGAAAATATTTCCGGAAAACCGGGAACTTTTATTGATATTGAACTTTCCGATACGGAAATAAAAAAACTTTCCGATAAGGGAATAAAATTTGATATTTTAATAAAGGATATGTCCGCATATTATCAAAAACGTTATGCCGAATCAGTTCTTAAAAATAAAAATTCTCTTAAAGGAATAAATTATGTTACGCCCGTACATTTTAATTACGGCTCAATGGGCGGTTTTTTAACTTTGGATGAAGTTATGGCAGAACTTGATGAAATGACAAGTTTATATCCCAATTTAATTACGGCAAAATTTACTATAGGTAGTACACAAACGATTGAAGGAAGAGATATATATGCGATTAAAATTTCGGATAATCCGAATGTTAATGAAGATGAACCCGAAGTACTTTATACGGCATTAATACATGCAAGAGAACCGGAAAGTATGCAACAATTGATTTGGTATATGTGGTATTTGCTTGAAAATTACGGTACGGATGATGAAATAACCTATCTTGTTGATAATCTGCAAATGTATTTTATACCTGTCGTAAATCCCGACGGATACGAATATAACCACCAAACCGACCCGAACGGCGGCGGAATGTGGCGAAAAAATAAAAGAGATAACGACAATAACGGGACTTTCAGCGAATCGAACGACGGTGTTGATTTAAATCGAAATTTTGCATACAAATGGGCTTATGATAACAGCGGTTCTTCGTCAGACCCGGGCAGCCAAACATATCGAGGAGCTTCTGCTTTTTCTGAACCGACAGTTCAAAATATTCGAGATTTTACAAATCAGCATAATTTTATGTTAGCCCATAATCATCATACATACAGTGATTTAATCCTTTTTCCCTGGGGCTATGAAACTATTCACACACCGGATGACAGTATATTCCGCAATTATGCTCAATTAATGGCTTCCGAAAACGGTTATGAAATCGGGCAAGCATGGGAAATTTTATATTCCGTAAACGGCGATGCCAACGATTGGATGTACGGCGAACAAACTTCCAAACCGAAAATATTTGCTTATACGCAAGAGACGGGCAGCAGTTCCGACGGATTTTGGCCTTCACAAAGTCGAATAATTCCGCTTTGCGAAGAATCTTATTTGTCAAATTTATATTTAGCACGATTTGCAACCCCTTATGCAGAATTTTCGGATAATTCACCGAATTATATTCCAAGAACCGGATATTTAAAATATAATATTAAACGAATGGGTTTATCCGGTAACGGAAATTATACGGTAACCGTTATGCCGGATAATTCTGTTTTTTCTTCACTCGGAAACCCGCAAAGTGTGATACTTCCGGAAACATTGGCAGAAAAAGACGATTCCATTTCATATACTTTGAATAATACGATACAATACGGCGACGGGTTTTCATATACCATAACCGTCAGTCAAGGTTCATATTCTTTAAGTAAAACATTTACAAAATCATATTATGAAACAGAAACTGTTTTTGACGACAGCGGTGATGATTTGAATAATTGGACAACTTCCGGTTGGTCTGTTACTTCCGAAGATTATCATTCGGCAAGCAATTCAATTACTGATTCGGAAGGCGGAAATTACGGGGATAATGTAAACAGTGCGATAACATTAACCAATCAAATTGACTTAACGGATGTTGAAAATCCGAATTTAACATTTTGGGCAAAATGGAATATCGAAAGTAACTGGGATTATGTTCAACTTCTTATTTCAACAAATAACGGCTCATCTTGGACACCCGTTGAAACAGAAAATACCGAACCGGGTGAAGGAAGTTTTCAACCGAACGGCGAGCCCGTTTATGACGGAGCAAATTCTTGGGTACAGGAAACAGTTGATTTAAGCTCATATATAGGTCAGTCGGTAAAATTCAAATTTGAATTACACAGCGACGGTTCTGTTAACGAAGACGGTTTTTATTTTGATGATTTCAAAATTATTAAAACTTCTTCAGCTCTTGCGTCATCAGTTATTGCCCAAGCCGGATGCGGTAATAATTCCGGAAAAGTTACTGTTTATTCGACACAATCCGGAAATCAAACTTTTTATTTGAGAGATGATGCGGGAAATCCGGTTGATGATTGGACAGGTGATACAACGTTTCATATTTTTGAAAATTTAGCGGACGGGATTTATCGCGGTCAAATTGAGAAAAATTCGGAAATGTCTTCTCTTTCGGAATCCGCCGAATTAATAAATGTTACCGAAAATCCGACAGCACCCGAATTCGTAAATGCAAGTGAACCGGAAATATGTTCGGGTGAAAGTACAACTCTTACATATACCGGAGGAAACGGTGAAGTATTTACTTGGTACACAGGTTTATGCGGAGATGTTGCAATAGGTAACGGAAATAATTTTATTATAAATCCGACAGAAGAAACAACTTATTACGGTCGTTGGGAAAATGTTTGCGGAAACTCTTCTTGCGAACAAGTTACTGTTACAATTTCGGCAGAAACCGAAATAACAAACCAACCCGATAATGTTAATGCAAATATCGGCGATAATGTTACGTTTTCCGTTGAAGCGGAAGGTGATAATTTATCTTATCAATGGCAAAAGAATTCAAATATTATTTCCGGAGCAAATGAAGCAAGCTATTCGATAAATAATGTTCAACTTTCGGATGCGGGAAATTATAGTGTTGTTGTAAGCGGGATATGCGGAAATATAAGTTCGAATCCGGCTGTTTTAGATGTCAGTTCTTCGGTAAAAACGGTATCGGGAAATGAAATTTCTATATTTCCGAATCCGTCAAAAGGCATTTTTACTATAAGTTTCAGCAAAGAAATTAATAATGCAAAAATTAAAATAGTAAATATAACGGGAAAAACTGTTTATGCTCGTACGTTAAATTATGTAAGAAAATTTGATATTAATCTTAATGCTGTTTCAAAAGGACTTTATTTTCTTGAAATCAGAACAAAAACAACCGATTATCTCAGAAAAATAATTATTGAATAACAGAAGAATAAAAAGTCCGAATTTTGTTCGGTCTTTTTGTTCTTAAGTAAGGTCGCAATTTACAAAAAAATTATCTCTTAACTTCCAAAATCTCTGCATTTTTGAATTCTCGGGCTTCA
>CAZCPV010000068.1:0-12495 GCA_964500765.1 uncultured Draconibacterium sp. | reverse complement strand
AGACCGGAAAATGGCAAATAACTTAAGCATAAATCGAAGTATAAAGCGATAACAGTATAAATATTTTGTTCAGTCCGTGTGCTTCAAAGCAGCCGGGCTGCTTTTTATCTCTGCGGGTTTACGGATTTATTCGAGCAACCAATATCCCGCTGTCTGTTTTTATACTCTTAAGATAATCGCTTAACGGTTTTTCGGAAAGGACAACTTTTTTCTTTGCGGAAGAAGCATGAATAAAATGAAGTCGCCCGTTATAATGTTCGGCAATACCGACATGGGCAATATCCATTCCCTTTTTTGTGGTGACGATAGCAATTAAATCACCGTCTTTAATTGAATCTTCAACGTTTTTAAGATTTTCTTCAGAAACCATTTTTAATCTTGCGGAAGAAATTTGCTTCTCAATATTTTTTATTCTTGCTAATGTTGCACTGTCGGATAATTGTTTGTAATATTTGGGATGTTGAGACATAAAATTTACCTCGGAATCAAAATCTTTATCTCCGAAATTATTGCTTACAATACGTATTAACCCTTTGGCTTGATTATTAAGCAACCATTCGGTAAAATAATGTAAACGTGATAAATAACCGTTTATTTTACCGTTTCGGTAACGCAAAGTTTGCAGATTTTTAAAATATTTTTCATTTGTATATTCTCCTGATTTTACACATAATGTAAGTGCTGAAACAGTTTCTGAAAAAGTAACACAGTCGAATTCATGTAAATTAATTACAAGTTGCTCCGTATCATTTATGTCAAGTGTACCTCCGACGTACGGTTTTCCCAAAAATCGATTTGCAATAATAATTTGTATTTCAGGTATACTTTTTTTCGATAAATATGTTTTTTCGGCTGTTTTCTTGAAGTTTGCCAGTTCTGTGCTGTCAACAGGACTTAATTTTATTTTTGTATTAAGTGTTTTTTTAATTTTATTTATACTTTTTTTCTTTGATTGTTGTGGGTTTGCACAAGCTGCAAATGCTGATAAAAGTAAAATCAAGAATAATTGTCTCATACTGATAAGTTTTTGTTCGAGGTTTACCGAAACGGTTTATATCCGCAGTTTGCAAACGGATCTATTATTTTTTTTGAATCCGGTGCTTTTTTTAATAAAGCATTAAAAGCAATTACGACTTATAAAATTCATCAAATACTTTTTTAATGTACAGATGATCGCTTACGCCGGCAAGTTCCCTTATCGAATGCATGGCAAGCATCGGGTTTCCTACATCAACCATTCTGATATCCAGTTGTGTAGAAAGAATGCTTCCCAAAGTTGAACCGCCTTTTATATCCGACCTGTTTACGTATTTTTGCATCGGTACACCGGCTTTTTCGCACAGCATGGCAAAAGTTGCCGAAGATAAAGCATCGGAGGTATATTTTTGGTCGGCATTGTATTTTATAACCGGACCTTTGTTTATTGTCGGTTGCGAAACGGCATCGTGTTTTTCGGAAAAATTCGGATGAACGGCATGGGCATTATCGGCAGATATCCCGAAAGAGCTTATCTTACCTCTGAAAAAAGCATCACGTTTATCGCTTAAAGCCCAAGTAACGCGTTTTAATACATCTTTTACGAAAGGCGATGCGGCACCTTGTTTTGTCGTACTCCCAACTTCTTCATTATCAAAGCATACCATAACATTCGTTGCTTTTCCGGCTTCGCTGTCGAATAATGCGGCAACACCGGCATGCACCATCGACAAATCGTCAATACGTCCCGATGAAATAAATTCCTGTTGTTCGCCGATAATCGAACCTTTTTCGGTTTCATACAAATTCAAATCAAAATCCAGAATATCCTCTTTCTCAACATTAATACTTTCAGCTATTAGGTTTCGTAAATAATCCTTTTTTTCAAAATTTTCTTTTATCAAACCGAAAATCGGCAGCATATCAATTTGTTTGTTAAAAACTTTTTTCTCATTTATATCCCGATTTAAATGGATGGCAAGATTCGGAATAACCAAAACCGGTTTTCGAATGTTAAGCGACTTTACCGCAGGGCGATACGGATTAGTACTTCGTAATGCTACCCGTCCGGCAACGGACAAAGGCCTGTCAAGCCAAGTACTTAAAATTGCACCGCCGTATGTTTCCACATTTAATTTTATATAATCGCCGGGGCTTGTCATAATCGGTTCCGGTTTTATTTTTAAAGAAGGCGAATCGGTATGTGCCGCCACAATTCTGAAACCTTCCGTTTCAATTTCTCCGGTTCCTACGATAAACGCAATAACGGAGGTCGAATTTTTGGTCGTAAAATAACGCCCGCCTTTTTCCAAATTCCAACTTTCTCCGCGGTGAAGTTGTTTAAACCCTTTTCGTAAAAGTGCAGCTTTTATATTTCTTACGGCTTGGTACGCAGTAGGACTTTCGTGTAAAAAATCGATTAAATCTTCGGCAAATTTGATGTTTTTTTCCATATAAATTAATTGTTAATTAAGGTTTTTATTCTTTTGTTACAAAGATAGAAAAAAAACGGCAAGCAAAACATGATTATTTTATTAAACTTACGGATTTAATAAAAAATAATATTTTTGTTGTTTCCGGAACCGATTGTTTTACTGAAATAAAATTTTCGACAATCATTAAATACAATATGTTATGCAGTTGCTTACACTGAAAAATCTTAAAAACTATAATTTGTTTTCAACTGCCGGCAATACCCGTATTTTTTCGGCTGTTTTAATTTCTGAGTCGGAAATTAAAATAAAATTAAAAACTGACTTGTCGTATAACACTGTAACTCTGCTGTTTAACCATAAAGATGAACAAGTTTTTTTAGCTGAGATTGTTTTACTTAAAGAAGAAAAAACCGTTTTACTGAAAGGAAATTTTAATCTTTACGAAAACTATTTTGTAAAAGTTGCGGAAGAAAAAGTACCCGTTATTTTAAATCCGGAAATCGGAGGAATTATTGACACTTCTTTCTTTTATGATGATAATGATTTCGGAATATCTTTTTCGGATAATGAAATACGCTTTAAGCTGTGGTCGCCGCCTGCCGTTAAAGTCGAACTTTTAATTTTTGATAAAGATTTAAGAGCGGTTGAAAAAGAAGAAAATTTTTATCTTAAAAATAAAAAACCGGGCATTTGGGAAACTTCAATAAATAAAAAATACGAAAACTTTTTTTTTCAATATAAAATTACGGCATACGGGAAAAAATATACGGCACTCGACCCGTATGCAAAATCCATGGCTGTTTTTGATGCCGGTTCGGAAGATAAAACCGGAAAAGCAGCAATTATAAATTTAAAATCAGAGAAAGCAAATCCGCTCGGTTTTAAACGGAACTATTATAATTTTGATTTTATCGAAAATGAAAATGATATTATTGTTTATGAAATAAACGTAAGAGATTTTACGATTCAACCCGGAATTGTTGACGAAAATATTGCCGGAACTTTTAAAGGTTTTATCGAAAAAATTCCTTACCTGAAAAAACTCGGAATAACACACGTACAACTGATGCCTGTTAATAAGGCATTTACGCAAAAAGAAACCGACAGAAAATATACCGGAAAAACGGCAAAAGAAAGTAATTATAATTGGGGATACGATCCGATGAATTTTTTTACGCCGGAAGGCAGATATTCAACAAATCCGTATAATCCCGCTGCTCGTATTTATGAATTTAAAGAAATGGTGCAGGCATTGCACAATGCAGGCATAGGTGTAATACTCGATGTTGTTTTCAACCATACCTATACGGCGGATACTTTTGAAAATGTTGCTCCCGGATGTTTTTACAGATTAAATGACGATTATACCATTTCGGGGCATACCGGTGCCGGAGCATCAATTGAAAGCCGGCGAAAACAAGTAAGAAAATTTATTGTTGATGCTCTTAAATTTTGGGTTGAAGAATATCATATCGACGGTTTCAGGTTTGATTTAATGAGTTTTTTTGATAAAGAAACAGTGAAACAAATCAGAAATAAAGTAGGCAGAACTTACAATCCCGAAAACCCGAACGAACTGATTTTACACGGAGAAGCTTGGAATTTTACCGATTTAAAAAAAGATGCAGTTACAAAAACCGATTTTGAGCATTTAAATATCGGAATTTTTAACGATACATTCAGAGATGCCCTTGCCGGAAACGGGCACGATTTCGGATTTATTCACGGAAATTCCGAAAAAACAGCTGCTTTGGCAACAGCAATTGTCGGAGGTATAAAAACTTACGATACCGATTGTTTGGCTTTTGATAAAAAAACTTTTTTCGATCCCTATAATTTGTTTGCAAAAGAACCCGGCGATTGCCTCAATTTTATGTCCGTACACGACGGTTTAACTTTATGGGATAAAATAAACCTTACGGTAAAAGACAAAAGCAAAAAAGAGCGATTGCGACTTATGAAATCGGCTTATGCAATACTTTTTACATCGCAGGGAAAAATTATTATTCACGGCGGCGACGAAATTTTACGAACAAAACCTTTGGCAGATTTCGATAAAGAAAAACACAGAGCATTAACTTCCGATTTTATTGATAAAGAAGAAAATACCGTGTTTTTTCATGAAAATTCATATTGTTCGCCCGATTATACAAATATGTTTCGTTGGGACAGGTTAACAAACGAATATGCCGAACTTGCGAACGAATTATTCGACTATGTCAAAGGATTAATAAAACTGCGAAGAAAAACAGCTGCTTTTCGTTTTAAAACGGCGAAAAAAATAAACAGAAATATCAGTTTTATTGATGAATACTGTACAGGCGAGTTTAAAATTCATTCGTTTAACAGCGAAAAATTACAAAAATTGACAATAACTTTTATAAACGGAATACCCGGCGAAACTTTATATCTCGTCGGTGAAATACATAAAACCGAAGCCAATCCGACTGAAAACTCCTATGTTTTGCATTTTGACGAAAACGGATTTGCCCAAATAAATTTCAACAAAAAACAAATAAATAATTTCGATTTGAAGAAATGGGACGACAGCCGAAATCTTAATTTTAAACTTGTCAGGACACCCGGTAATTGGGACTATCCGCACAACTTTTACTCGGAATTCGGGAATAATTCCGTCAGTCCGGAAAGTATAAACGAAAATTTTGAACTTACGATTAATCTTTCCGTAAAAGACTTTAAAATAATAAATTCAACCGGTTATAACCCGAAAAATTACATTGCATACATAATTGAACAAAAAATAAAAATAAAAAATTCGGAATATAATCGTATTCTTGTGGTTCATAACGGAAAATCCGAATCGTTGAATCTTAATACAGAAAATTTAAAAATTCCGGCTGATGAAAATATTACGGGAATAGGCGAAATTTTATTCGGTAATATTGAAATTGAAAAGGGGGAAATTAAAATTCCGAGAAAATCTTCCGCTGTTATTGCCGTAAAATAGTTTGATATAAAATGAAATTTCTATTTTTGCCGTAAAAAGAAAATTATGCCCGAAACCCAAAAAGAAAACTTATTTTTCTCTGTAATAATTCCCGTATTTAACCGACCGGACGAAGTTGAAGAATTGCTTGACAGTTTAACAAAACAAACCGAAAAGAATTTTGAAATTATAATTGTTGAAGACGGTTCTGTTGAAAAATGCGATTTTGTCGTAAAAAAATATATTAGCCGTTTAAACATAAATTATTTTTACAAAAAAAATGAAAAACCGGCAATTGCAAGAAACTATGGAGTTAAGCATAGTAATGGTAATTATTTAATATTTTTTGACTCCGATTGTATAATTCCGCCGGATTATTTTAAAGTTGTAAACTCTGCTCTTGTTGAAAACTATACCGATGCATACGGAGGACCCGATGCTGCTTCTCCCGATTTTAGTAATACGCAAAAAGCAATAAGCTATGCTATGACCTCTTTTTTTACAACCGGAGGTATTCGAGGCGGAAGTGAAAAATTAGATAAATTCTATCCTCGCAGTTTTAATATGGGAATTTCAAAAAAAGCATTTACAACAATCGGCGGATTTCCCGAAACAAAAATGCACCCCGGCGAAGACATGGTTTTCAGTATTGAAATTTTAAAACACGGCTTTGAAACACAAAGAATACAAAAGGCATTTGTTTATCATAAAAGAAGAAATACTTTAAAAACATTCTTTAAACAAGTGTTCAATTTCGGAAAAACACGTTTGGTAATAACAAAGAAATATCCGGAAACATTTAAACTGTTCTTTTTTGCCCCGAGTGTTTTTACTGTCGGCACACTATTTCTGATAATTTATGGTTTTATTTGTATCTTTAGTATTGTGCCTCTGTTGCTTTATGTTTTTTTTGTATTTTTTGATTCTTTATTTAAAAATAAAAAAATATCGGTTGCATTGCTGTCTGTTATTACTAGTTTTATCCAATTAATTGCGTACGGAACGGGTTTTATTATTTCATTTTGGCGTATAAATATTTTGAAAAAAGATGAATACAATGTCTTGAAAAACGGATTTTATTAAAATTTTTCCGGATTGTTTCGAAACGATAAATTTGTAAGAAAACATTTATTTTCAGTGTTTTGATAATTTTAGGAATTAACAGTCTTAAATGTCGGTTTATAATGAAAATAAGGTTTTTCGTCAAAAAATTTTTTTTTTTAATATTTTGTAAGTACTTTTGAATTCTTAATAGAATTTAGAAATTATATTTCAAAGCTATGAAAAAATTAATTTATTTTTTGATTTTATTGGCAATTCCCATGTTCTCTTATGCACAGAGGTGGAAGCACGAAAGATTATCTGCTTACGGAGGAGTAGGGGTAAACTATTTTCTCGGTGATTTAGGCGGAGGATTAAAAGATGCTTCGCATTATTTCAGTGTCAGAGATATCGATTGGATATATACGAGACCTGTAATCACCGCAGGTATCAGATATAGACTTTTAAGAGATTTAGCAGTAAAACCGACTATAAGTTATGCTCGATTAAAAGCTGATGATTCTGAATCCGGAAGTTACGGAAGAAAATCCAGAAACTTATGGTTCAGAACTAATTTGTGGGAAGTCGGTGCCCAATTCGAATATTATTTTATAAAAGAAAAACATCTCGGAAGATATACATTTTCAAGTTATAAAGGAATTAACAAGTTGAGTGCTTATGCTTCTTTAGGCGGCGGCGGTTTCTATTTTAATCCTAAAACCGAATCCTCCAGAGGTGCTAAAGATTGGGTTGCATTGCAACCGATGGCTAACGAAGGTGTTTCGTATAGTTTGTTTGCCGGTTATTTAAGTGTCGGATTAGGGATGAAATACAAATTGAATGACAGATGGGCAATCGGTTTGGATATTTCCAACAGATATACGACAACAGATTATTTAGATGATGCTCATGACACCTACTCGGCTATAGGTAATGGTTATGATGACAGACATCTTGTAGTAACAACCGATGAAAACGGAAATCCTATAGTAACCGATCAATTAGCTTCTCCGTATCCCGCCGGAAAAACGATGCGAGGAGATCCCGCATATAACGATGCATATTTATTTACGATTATTACAGGATATTATAAAATAAACAGCGTTTTTAGTATGCCTAAATACTAAATACATAAAATATTTCTCATTTAAATGTTTCATTTTAAACAATGTTTTTAAGGAAAAACAGTTTTTAAAATGAAACATTTTTTATTTATTAAAAAACTAAATAAGTGCTGAAAAAAAACATCATATTGTTACCCTTAATATCATTATTATTTTCTGCAAGTTATGCTCAAAAAATTAATATAGAACCCGGTATTACAATAGGAACATCTTATTATCTCGGAGATATTAATCACACAAGACAATTTTATTCGCCGGGGCTTACTTTCGGCCTCGCTTTCAGACAGACAATTTCAAATTTTTATGCGTTGCGATTTAATGTACTGAGAGCGTCAATTGCAGGAAACGATGCCGACTTTTCAGATGTTTATCAACAAGTAAGAAATCATTCATTTAAAAATACGATTTATGAATTCGGAGTACAATCCGAAATTAATTTCTTGAGTTTCAATACCGGAATTAGAAAAGATTATGCTCCGTATATAACTGCCGGTATCGGAATTGCAACAGCAAATTCGTTTCAAGTAATTACGCCTGTAATTCCTCTCGGTATCGGCTGGAAATTTTCTCCGTCAAAAAGAATGACCCTTAATGCCGAATGGTGTTTCAGAACAACTTTCAGTGACCGATTAGACCTGTTGGAACAACCGAATCTTCACCAAAAACAATTAACAAAAATAAAAAATAATGACTGGTATTCTATAGCAGGAATAACAGTTACATATAATTTTGCAAGTGAAAAAAAATGGTGTCCGGCATACAGCAAACCAAAAAAACATTAGTATAAGTCATATTATTTTGAGTGCAATCCGCGGTATAATTTTATGTCAATAAAAGATAAGATAACAAAAGATAAATTGCCTGTTCATGTTGCAATTATTATGGACGGAAACGGACGATGGGCAAAAAAGAAAGGGAATAAGCGAATTTTCGGACATAAAAACGGAGTAAAAGCCGTTAAAGAAACGGTAGAAGCTGCCGGAGAAATCGGCATAAAATACTTAACTCTTTATGCTTTTTCTACAGAAAATTGGAATCGCCCGAAAGTTGAAGTGGACGCATTAATGTCTCTTTTTATAACTGCCGTAAAAAATGAAACGGATAATCTGATGAAAAATAATGTCCGGATGAAAGCAATCGGAAATCTAAAATCTCTCCCTGCTTCCGTTCTTGAAAACCTTAATGAAATTATTGATAAAACACAAAACAATACAGGTTTAACGCTCATTTTGGCCTTAAGTTACAGTTCCAGACAAGAAATTACAAATGCCGTAAAAAATATTGCAGAACAAATTTCTTCAGGAAAAATTACAAATAAAGATATAACAGAAAAAACAATATCCGACCATTTATATACAAACCAATTTCCCGACCCTGAATTACTTATCAGAACAAGCGGAGAATACAGAATAAGCAATTTTCTCCTTTGGCAAATATCTTATACCGAATTATATTTTACGGACACGCTGTGGCCTGATTTTTCAAAAGAAGACTTTTTTAATGCCGTATATAACTTTCAACAAAGAGAGAGACGTTTCGGTAAAACCTCGGAGCAATTAAAAAAATAATTATTTTTTCTTATAATTCCTTTGTTTTCAAACTCCGGAATTGAAAACAAATATTATATTTGCAAAAAATTTAACCGAATGTAACAATATGTCATAATATACGTTTTATGACAGTTATAATCAAATCGAAAATAAATCCCGATGTTCAAAAAAATATTTCTGTTATTGTTTCTTGTTTCATTTTATATTTTAACAAGTTTTGCTCAAGAAGCGTTTAATTATGAAAATCCACAAGAATATGAAATTGCGGGCATTCAAACCAAAGGAATCAGATATCTTGATAATACCGCATTAATTCATGTAACCGGACTTTCCGTAGGACAAAAAATTATGATTCCGGGCGACGATATAACTTCCGCCGTAAAAAAACTCTGGGAACAAAAAATGTTTTCCGATGTAAAAATCTACGCTGTAAAAACAGAAGGAAATAAGATTTGGCTGGAAATTTATCTCGAAGAACGTCCCCGACTTTCGGAAGTAAAATATTACGGTATCAGAAATTCCGACCAAGAAGAGCTTAATGATAAACTTAATTTAGTAAAAGGAAGACAAATTACGCAAAATACCCTTGTACTTTCCGAAAATATTATCAAACAATATTACGCAGACAAGGGCTTTTCAAAAACAAAAGTCAGAATATTTGAAAAACAAGATACAACCTATCAAAATGCCGTTATTTTAAATATCTATATTGATAAATTTAAAAAAACGAGAATCGAAAATTTAACTATTGACGGGAATACCGTTTTCAAAATGTGGCGACTCAAATGGTTTAAACTAAAAGATACCAAAGAACGAAGATGGTACGGCTTATTTAAACCTTCAAAATACATCGAATCAAAATATGAAGATGATAAAAAGAATTTGATTGCTGCATATAACAAAGAGGGTTACAGGGATGCAAGAATCGTCACTGATTCAGTTTATGATGCAAACGACAGAAATGTAAATATTTATATTAAAATTGATGAAGGAAAACAATATTTTTTCAGAAATATTAATTGGATAGGAAATTCAATATATTCCACTGCCTTGTTAAATAAGAAATTGCAAATTAAAAAAGGAGACATTTATGATAAAGAAAAGCTGACAAATCGCTTGACCGTAGATGCCGATGCCGTAGGTAATTTGTATATGGATAACGGATATCTGTTTTTTAATATACAAGCAATCGAGAAAAAAATAGAAAATGATTCCGTTGATATTGAATTAAGAATGTATGAAGGTCCGAAAGCTCGTATTAATAAAATAACAATTAAAGGAAACGACCGAACAAACGATAATGTTATTCGCCGAGAACTATACACCGTACCCGGTGAACTTTTCAGTAAAAGTGATATTATACGTTCCGTAAGAGAACTTGCAACACTCGGGCATTTCGACCCAGAACAAATTGTCCCTACCCCGATACCTAATCCGGCAAACGGAACCGTAGATTTAGAATATTCGCTTGTTGAAAGAGGGAATGACAGAGTTGAAATATCCGGCGGCTGGGGTGCAGGAATGTTAGTCGGTCGTTTGGGATTAACGTTTAACAATTTTTCTATTCAAAATATTTTTGACAAGAAAGCATGGCGACCGCTTCCTACGGGCGACGGACAAAAATTCAGCATTAATGCACAAACCAACGGTTCCGCATACCAATATTACAGCATTTCGTTTCAAGAACCTTGGCTCGGAGGGAAAAAACCGAACTCTTTATCCGTTTCGTTCTATTATAATATTCAAACAAATAAAACGTATTATAATCTTCATCCGGAAAATTTACAAAAAGCCAGAGTTGCCGGAATTTCAGTCGGCTTCGGAAGACGACTTAAATGGCCCGATAATTATTTTACGCTTTATCATGCCGTCGGTTTTCAAAAATACATATTGGATGATTGGCAATATCGTTCTTATATCAGAAATATAAAAGACGGCAGTTATAATAATTTTACAATCAGTACCACATTCGGAAGAAATTCCGTTGATAATCCCTTATACTCACGAAGAGGTTCCGAGTTTTCTCTCGGATTGGAACTGACTCCGCCTTATTCGCTTTTCAGTAAAAAAGATTACTCTTCCTTATCGGCACAAGACAAATACAAATGGATTGAGTACCATAAATGGACATTCAAAGCACGGTGGTTTACACAAATTTGGGGCGATTTAGTATTTCATACCAAAACAGAATTCGGGTATCTCGGATATTATAATAAAGAAATCGGCTATTCACCCCTCGGCGGTTATCGAGTAGGAGGAAGCGGAATGGCATATTATACTTACGGTGTTGACATAATCGGACTGAGAGGTTATAAAGACGGTGAATTAACCCCGAAAGACGGTGCAAATATTTACACAAAATATACGATGGAATTAAGATATCCTGTTATAAACAGTGAAAGTGCCACTATTTTTGCTCTGGCTTTCGCCGAAGCGGGAAATGCTTGGCATGATACAAAAACATTTAATCCCTTTGTAATGAAACGTTCTGCCGGTGTCGGTGTAAGAATTTTCTTGCCGATGTTGGGACAATTGGGATTTGATTGGGGATACGGTTTCGATCCGCAACCCGGAGAATTGGGACCCCACGGAAGCGAATTCCACTTTACGATGGGACAGCAATTCTAATTTTTTTATATACGAAAATTATTTTGCACCATTTTTGTAATACCTGTATTAACGACAATTTTTATATTGTTTTCAAATGTACAAGATATTAACTTTAAATTTTTAAAAAATGAAAAAATCAATCGTAACACTGATTATCGCAGTAATTTTTACACTCCCTGCATTGGCTCAAAAAAATGCTTATGTCGATACCGAATATATTTTAAGCAAAATTCCCGCCTATGAAAATGCTCAGGCAAAATTAGACGAATATTCAAAAACATGGAAAAAAGAAATTGAAGCAAAATACAAAGAAATTGATAAAAAATACAAAAATTATCAAACAGAAGTTGCATTACTTTCAGCCGAAATGAAAAAACAGAGAGAAGACGAAATTGTTAATCTCGAAAAAGAAGCCAACGATTTAAAAGAAAAATATTTCGGTAACGAAGGCGAACTTTTTAATAAAAGAAAAGAACTTGTAAAACCGATACAAGATGAAGTTTATAATGCAATAAAAGAAATTGCCGTTGAAGGAAATTACGGATTTATTTTTGACAAATCGGCAGATATGTCATTAATTTATACCGACCCAAAATATGACATCAGCGATGATATATTAAAAAAATTAGGATATTAATTAATAATTTAACATAACAAAAGAACATGAAAAAATTAATAGGATTAAGTGTTGTATTGATATTTTTATCAACTGCTTTCAATAATGTTTCGGCACAAAAAATTAAATTCGGATATACCGATTCGCAAAAATTGGTAGCCGGAATGCCGGAAACAAAAAAAGCACAGGAAGAATT
>CAZCPV010000067.1:0-12506 GCA_964500765.1 uncultured Draconibacterium sp. | reverse complement strand
AAAACGAAAGTTAGGATATAAAAATCGGAAATCAAAGAAACAGACACAATTTTTCAAGAAATATTTTCTTTTCGGAATTTGCTTTTCCATTCTTTGTATCCGAATACGGCAAGTATCAGAAAAATTGCATATTGTATTCCGGTAAAACCGTATCCTTTAACAAAATATAAAGGAACAGAAACAATGTTTACGGCAATCCAAAATGTCCAGTTTTCCAATTTTTTATTAGCCATAAGCCACATAGCGGCAAAAGCGGCTCCGGTCGTAAACGTATCCATAAAAGGGGTTGCTTTTCTAAATTCCGTTAAATTTCCGGAAGTTATTTTTTCAAAAGCATAGTTTACACTTTCAATAAAACCGAGATTATTCGGCATCACATCATAAAAACGATATACGGCAATGACAAAAACAGAAGTAAAGCAAAAAATCCCGAATGCTTTCAACTTATCTTTGTTGTTCGATTTTGTTATCGGAATATGACGGTCTTTATCATCAATAATTTTGCTCCACATATACCAGCCGTATATGCTCATCAGGGTATAGTAAATATTGATAATCAAATCGCCGTATAAACTCCATTGCGAAAGCAAATAAACATACAATCCGGTACTGATAATTCCGGTCGGAAACACCAAAATATTTTCTTTTTTGGCAAAAAATACGCTGACTACGCCGAACAGTGCTGCAATAAATTCTAAAGAAATATTCAGTACGGATGCCTCTTCATACGGTTTTAAAAAGAAATTTATGATATCAACGGAAGCAAAAATCACGACAAATCGGTATTGATAATTTTAAGGACAAAAACAGAATGCGGCAGTTCAAAGCTGTTTTTTATCTCCTTTGTCAGAATTTGCATCACTTCGTCGTATTTGCCGAAAACTTGTGTGCTTATACCGTTTCGAATAATTTCCAATTCTTTATATTCCTGCAAACGATGAATAAAATCCAAAATATGCGGCTTAAATTCAACCTTTAAGGGGTAATAACTGATGTCAACCGATACATTCATTTTATAAAATTTAAAAAGATAAAACACAAAAATAGAAATTTTGCTTTGTTTTCTTAACTTTGCACTAATTACTTTAAACTTTTAGCTTATTTATAATGACACCCGAAAACTTACTTGCCGCACAAAGAGAGTTTTTCCTATCAGGGCAAACTTTACCGCTGAAATTCAGACTGAAACAGCTTAAAAAATTCAGAAAAGCACTTCTTGACAATGAGCAATATTTATACGAAGAAATTTATAAAGATTTCTCAAAATCAAAATTTGAAACCTACGCAACCGAACTTTCACTTGTTTATTCGGAACTGAACCTTGCAATTAAAAAATTAAAAAAATGGATAAAACCGAAAAAGAAACGAACAAATTTGGCAAACAAACCCGGGAAAAGCTGTATTCTTCCCGAGCCGTTGGGCTGCACTTTGGTTATCGGAGCATGGAATTATCCTTACCAACTGTCGCTTATACCCGTTATTTCGGCTTTGGCGGCAGGAAATACGGTAATTTTAAAACCGAGTGAATTGTCATTTAATTCATCGGCAATATTGGCAAAAATTTTCAATCGTATTTTTATTCCCGAAATTTTTCATGTCGTAGTAGGCGGAATAAAAGAGGCACAAGCATTGTTGAATTTAAAATTTGATAAAATATTTTTTACCGGAAGCATTCCCGTAGGGAAAAAAATATACGAAGCTGCCGCTAAAAACTTTACGCCCGTAACATTGGAACTCGGCGGGAAAAGTCCGGCATTTGTATTGCCGGACGCAAATTTGAAAATAACGGCAAAACGCATTGTTTGGGGCAAATTTCTGAATGCCGGACAAACTTGCGTAGCAACCGACTATATTCTCGTTGACAAAAAAATTGAAAAACCCCTGCTTGAAGAGCTGAAAAAACAAATTGAAGCTCAATTTCCGGATTTTGAAAACGGCATTCCGGAAAATTACGTGCAAATTATAAACGAACGAAATTTTGACCGGCTGCTGAACCTTATCGACAAAGAAAAAATATACTGCGGCGGAACATCCGACCGCAAAAAACGGCTTATTGTTCCTACCGTACTTCATAATGTTTCATTCGAAGACCGTATTATGGACGGCGAAATTTTCGGACCGCTTTTGCCCGTTATTTCATACGAAAATTTGGAAAATATAATTGAAAAAATGAAGCAAATGCCCAAACCTTTGGCTTTGTATATTTTTTCAAAAAATAAACGAAACATAAAAAAAATACAAACCGAAATTGCTTTCGGCGGCGGTGCGGTAAACGATACGGTAATGCACCTTACCAACCACCGTTTGCCGTTCGGCGGTACAGGTTCGAGCGGAACAGGCAATTATCACGGATATGCCGGTTTTGAAACATTTTCGCATTTTAAAAGTATATTAAAAAAACCGTATTGGTTTGAGCCGCCGGTAAAATATGCTCCGTATTCCGAAAAAAAACGAAAATTTTTAAAATTTTTAATCGAATAAATGTATCAGCGAAAATTGATATATCTTTTATCGTTTTTTATCATTTCTGTTGTTGGTTTTGCACAAAAAAATGATGATAAAAATTCGTGTTTTTATGATAAAGCCGTTTCTTATTACCACTCAAAGCCCGATTCTGCTCTGTTTTACGTTAAGAAAATTTTAAAAGACAGCACAAAAACATCCGATTATGTTTTAGCAAAATCCTATCTTTTGGGCGGTGTGTTATATAAAAATATCGGAAAAATAGACAGTTCGTATTTCTTTTATCATACAGCCGAAAAAATTTTTACCGAAAAAAATGATACAACGGGAATTGCTTCCGTACAAAATAACTTGGCAAGACTATATCACCAATCCGGAAGATTTGATATGTCTTTGCAAGCGTTTTTTAAAGCCGTCGAACTTTTTAAAGCAAAAAACGATTCGGCAAATTTAGCCGAAACATACCTGAATGTCGGCGATTTATACATCGAATTAGAACAAATTGAAAAAGGGTTGGAATTTTATGATAAAGCACGAAAAATATTTCTTTCGACAAATAATAAAATAGGAATTGCCTTTATTTATACTAACCTCGGAAACTTAAAAGAAAAAGAAAACAAGCCGGATTCTGCCTTATTATATTATAAAAAGTCTTTAAAACTTTTATCAAAAACCGACAGAAAACAAATTTATGCCGATTGTCGCCTCAAAACAGGAAATCTTTTTTTTAAACAAAACAAACCGGATTCTGCAATCAGTAATTTTTCGGTTGCCGAAAATATTTATAAAGAAATAGATTTTCCGCTCGGAACGGCAAAATGCAAATATGCAAAAGGAAACTATTATTTAACCGAAAATAACTATAAACTTGCCGAAAACAACTATAACAAAGCACTGCATCTTGCTCGTAAAGTTAATTCGACGGTTTTGTACGGAAAAGTTTTAAAACAACTTTATCTTTTATACAAAAAAACCGGAAATAAAAACAAGTCTTTAAAATATTTCGAAAAATACACAAAATTAAAAGACTCGATTTTCAGTTTGGAAACCGGAAATAAAATTGCCGAAATTCAAGCAAAAAACGACTTACTGCTTCGGCAAAATCAAATTAACAAATTACGCGACAGCACAAAAATTCAAAAACTGTTGACCGAAAAATTCGAATTAAAATCAAAAATCAGAAAAACCGGACTTATTATTTTAACTATTGCCGTTATTGTCATTATTTTTCTCTTAATTTTATTGTTTTACCGATATCGGGAAAAAAACAAATTGAATAAAAATTTATCAACGGCACTCGACGAACGCAATATTTTACTGAAAGAATTACACCACAGAGTAAAAAATAATTTACAAATTATTTCAAGTTTACTGAATTTGCAAAAAAAACATAAATCGAATAAATCCGTTGAAGAAATTATTGATATAAGCAGAAACAGAATTGCCGCAATGGTTACCGTACACGAAAAATTATATCGCTCAAAAAGTTTTAAAAATGTTGATATAAAAGAATATACCGAAGGGCTTATAAAAAATGTTTCCGACACATTTAATTCTTCCGAAAAAAATATAAGCACAAACGTAAAAGCAGATGACATAAAATTGAATATTAACAAGTTAATACCTTGCGGATTGATTTTGAACGAACTCATAACCAACAGTTTTAAACATGGCTTTAAGGGGAAAAAAGAAGGGAAATTTGAAGTTTTTATTTCGGAAGAAAATCAGCACATAACAATCAATATAAAAGACAACGGAATCGGGTTTAAATCAAATACGGATTTTTCAAAACTTAATTCCTTGGGAATGAAATTAATATTCGGATTAACCGAACAAATTAACGGCAAATTTGAAATATTGAGCCCAAATACCGGAACACATTTTAAACTGACTTTTAAAAAATAAATTATGATAAAAGTTTTAATTGTCGAAGACGAATTTACAATTGCATTAGACCTTGAAGAGCGTTTGAAACAAATGAGTTTTGAGGTAGCGGGTATTGCCGGAAATTATGACAAAGCTTTATCTCTTTTATTAGAAAAAGAACCGGATATTGCTTTATTGGACATAAATCTCGGAAAAGGAAAATCGGGTATTGATATTGCAAAAATAATTGATGAAAAATTTAATATCCCCGTAATTTTTCTTTCCGCATATTCCGATGACAAAACATTTGAAGATGCACAACAAGCTAATCCTATGGGGTTTATAGTAAAACCTTTTAAAGATTCGGATATTGACCACGGAATAAAATTGGCTTTACAACGCTATAAAGAAATTTCCGAAAAACAAACCGGCAAAAATGAAAATTCTTATACCGACTTTAAAGAAAATTGTATTTTTATCAAAGATAAAGGAAAAATAACAAAAATAAACACTTCGGATATTTTGTGGCTGGAAGCAATGGACAATTACACAATTGTTCATACAAAATCCGGAAAACATATCGCCGGTTCTTCTCTAAAAAAAACTCTTACAAAATTAAACTCGCCGAATTTTTTAAGAATACATAAATCGCATGCCGTTGCACTCGATAAAATTACAAAAATAGAAGACAATCTTGTTTTTATTAATAAAAAATATTTGGTTATAAGCAGAAATTATAAAAAAGAACTTCTAAACAAATTAAATTTGTTTTAAAAACAGAGACAACGGTTTTGAAAAAAGCACAAATAATACGAACCGGTACACTCTTTTTATTTTTATCTGCAAAAAAGCACCTTTCGCCAAAAAAATTTTACTTAATACCATTTTAATAAGTAATTTTCATACTTTATAATGTATTATTGATTGAAATTTTTAATCTTTAAATACATTTTATTATGAAAAAAATCGCTGTAAATCTAATTATTTTAGTTTTTTTATCCGGTTTTGCGGGAAACAACTTCGCATATTCCCAACTCGGAAATTTAAACAAACTCAAAAACAAAACTTCAAAATTAAAAAAGAAGAAAAAAGATAATTCTTCTTCAAGTTCTTCTTCATCAAAAACATTAGCCGTAAATGCTTATTCAAAATATATGAATGAGGGTTACAAATATAAAGATGAGAAAAAATATCCCGAAGCATTAACAGCTTTTAACAATGCTTTAAAAGAAAAGCCGGGTGATTATTCAGCCAAAAATCAGGTTCAGCAAACGGAAAGCAAAGTGAAAGAATACTTCGGCCAAAAAATTGATAAAGAGCTTGAAAATTACGAATGCGACCAAGCCGAAAAAGATTTGGCGGAAGCCGTAAAAGTTCTTGACGGATGGTATCAGGAAGATTATTACAAAAAACAAATCGTAAAATGTAAAGTAAATTCTGTTGCAAATAATTCTGCAAAAGAAAATAAAGCAAAAACAGATGCCCTTGCAGACGGAACCGGAAATTTTTATTCCGATTATGCAAAGAAAAATTTTAACACGCAATTTTCTGTCGATAAAGATATATTCGTAAAATTCAAATTCGCAAAAGTAATGACCGACTATTTTTCGGAATTCGGTATTGAGCCGGCTTACAATGCTTACGGATTTTTTAATGTTTATATAAACGGGAAAAAAGTTTTTACCGACGGACCGTATCTGTTTCCGAGCAATTATTCAAAAAAATGGACGGATTTTGACGTTCCTTTATGCACTTCACCCAAATTTCTGAAAAAATTTCAAGAAAATCCCGGTTTATTATCAAGTGATCAAGATGTTTGGGTTTTACAACAAATTTCAAATCCGCAAGGCATAAACAGTAAGTTTACAATGGCTGCAATTCAAAATTTTAAAACCGGAAACAACAAAGTGAAAATAGAATTCGGTATCGGAGAAAAAAGCGACAAAGCACCCAAAGGAATTATTGCAAAAGGTGAACTTACAATAAGCATGAATGCCGAGAATAAAAAAGAACTTTACAAACGCGGACCCAAATATATGCGTCCTTTGGAAGATAACGAAAAAGGGAAATGGGTATTTAACAACAACTCTTACGAATTAGGAAACGGAAATTTAACGGTAACATTAGATATGCCGCAAGCACCGAAATATTATAATATGAAATGGTGTAAATCATCGTCTTGCGACTACGACCACGGTGAACTGATGTTCGCTGTTTATCTCGACGGAAAATATCTTACCGGTTGGACTACAACTTTTTGGGACGATAAATATGAAACTCAAAAAATGTTTAACTCAATTATGTTTACCGCAGATGATAAAGATTTCGGTAATGATTTATCAAAATTTAACAGTTCCGATTTTTTCAGAAAAGTAAAAAATAACAATCCTGTTGTATATGCTGTTTACGACATGTTATATGCAGGCAAATTAAATCCCGGCAAACATACACTTACTTTTAAAGCTATGTCTCCCGAAAGTGTTCCTCCGAACTTGACTTTCGAAGCAAGCAACAATTATTACGATAAGTTACCCGTAATTGCGGAAAACACGCTTAACTTTAATGTATCAGCTTCTGCAAAAAATAATTTAGTTGCAAAATCATCGGCAAAAAAATTAAAACACGCAGGCGGGTCTTGGGCAAGCGTTGATGCTCATCTTAAAAAAAGCTCAACCGACGGTTTGGCAACATTAATTGACGTTGCAACATATACACAATGGAAAGTTACCGTAAATGCCTTCGGCACACCTTTGTACAGAACTTGTGTCGCAAATGTATTATATAAATCAAAAGACGGTTTTACCAGATTAATACGAGGGGTAGGGGTAAAAGAAGATTATCAAGGAAACAGTAAATACGGACAAGCATATTTTACCGATTTAATGAATAATTATTATACGGCAAATTCGGGCTTTTTAAATTTTATGCACTATCCGGTGCCTTATTCAAAAGTGAAATAAAATGTTTTATTAATATATTTTACTAACTAAAATAATACAAATGGAAATTACTTACGAATTATTAAAACCTCTGATTGTAAAAGAGGAGCTTGAAGGTAATCAGGTAAAAATTGAGTTTAAGGCAGAAAATCAGGAACAACCGATAGAAACAATCGGTGTAATAATGCCGAGCCAAGATGAAATAATGAAAAATGTTGCGAAACAAGCGATTAAACAAGGCGTTAAAAGTGCGGCAATAAATACCGCTGCAAACGCTTTGGGAAATTTGGTCGGAGGCGGTGCAGGAAATTTGCTCGGCAGTACGGCAAAATCAGTAGGAAATGATGCAGCATTTTCAAATCAAGATCCTATGGCTATGCTAAAAACGGATATAACACCTGAAAAACAGCAAACAGCAGTTGTTAATGCTTTTGCAGCACTTCAAAATTTCTATAATTATAATGAACAAACTCAAAAATGGGAATATGTGCCTCCCAAATTTGATTAACATTATTTTATTAGATATTAATTCGTAAAAAAACAACATTCGGGCAGAATTTTAAAAGTTAAATTTTGTCGCAGGGGAATAGTTTGCTCATAAGTTTCATATTCTAAACTAAAATTTAATATATTATGAAAAAAATTATTTTAGTTATTTTACCGGTTCTGTTATTTTTTTCGTGCGATAAAAAAAACATTAATCAAACGGAAACCGACAAGTTTGACATTGTCGGAAGCATCGAAATGACAAGCGGACCGCACGATTTAGCCGTAAGCGGGAATTATCTTTTCGCTTGTTTGAACGATAAAATCGATATTATCGACATTTCCGACCCTGCAAATCCGAACAAAACGGCAACATTCGACGATTTGGAAGCCGGGAACGATTTTGAAGCATTATTTGCTTCCGGAAATACCCTTTTTGCCGGATGTACGCAAACTTCCGGCGTTTATGCTCTTGATATTTCAAATCCTGCATCGGTTACGATTTCCGAAAAAAACATAAACGAAGTTTTTGCCGGAAATAAATTAAAAGCATTCGACCTTTTTGCCGACGGAAATTTTCTGTGGGCTTCGGGAAGCAACGGAACTTCCGGAATGCTGGTAAAATACGACATAAACACATTGCAGGTA
The DNA here is from genome assembly GCA_964500765.1 of uncultured Draconibacterium sp. Classification (GTDB taxonomy): domain Bacteria; phylum Bacteroidota; class Bacteroidia; order Bacteroidales; family JAADGE01; genus JAADGE01. The sequence continues at coordinate 4,104 of CAZCPV010000067.1, read as the reverse complement.
CTTGATTATTTCCTCCTTTCCGGAAACGGAAATGCCGGCGAAGGTATTTGGGCAAACTCAAATTATGTTTTTATGAGTACGATTGACGGACACATTTATGCTTTCGACAAAAACAACATTTCACAAGGAAACATCGGAGAATATACATTTACAAATGAGCCCGGACACGAACATTGGGGACGTTCGATTACCGGAAACGGAAATAAACTGTATTGGGCAGACTGGGGTGCAGGTTTTATAACTCTGAATATAAGTGACCCTGCGAATCTTAAAGCCGATGCACTTATTACCCAATCATCTTTTAAAAACGATTTTCCCGATGCCGAAGGAACGGATGTTTACGATGTATTAATTCATAACAAAAACGGAAAAATATATCTCGCAAACGGGTGGAGCGGAATTGTTGAAATTGACCCGGCAAATCCCGGTCATGTTGCCGATTTCAAGGATTATAAAGACAACCAATACTATTGCATCGAACAATATCAAAACTATGTTATTGTAAGCGATATTGTTGAAGGAACAACCGATTTTAAAGGAATTAAAATAATTAAAATCAAGGAATAACTTTTATTTAATAATTTAATATTCAGCTTATGAAAAAACAAATTTTAACTGTGCTGTCAATCGCATTATTCATGTTTGCGATGAATTCCTGCGGAAATTCCGCCGAAGGAACCGACAATGCAAAAGATACGTTCAGCGGAACATGGAAAGTCGTAAAAGCCGAAGGTCCTTTTGCTTCACTGAACGAAGGAACAAAGTATATTTTTGAAGGTAATAACTTGGTAATAAAACTTGGTATTATTAAGACAGAATATACTTTTGAAAAAACAGACAGTATTTTGACCTATAAAATGAAAGATAAGGACAAAAAATACGAGGCAAATTACAGCTTTAAAAACGGACAACTTATTTTAAAACCCGTCGGAAGCGACCAGATTTTGTATTTGGAAAAAGAGTAATATCCATAAATAAAATTTTTTAAAAAGACTGTTCTTCAACAAAGAACAGTCTTTTTTTGTTTTATAAAAAAGTCTCATTTATCTTGAAAATATTTCTATGGTTAGGAAAAAATTCCTTTCCATGTCAATATGTCTTGGCCGGTTTGATATTTTCAGACAAAAAGTCTCATTTTTTGAGTAGGTATTTCATTTGTAAACATTTTTTCGTAAAACTTATTTATTAACAAACAAAAACAAAATATCATGAAAAAGATAACAAAATTTGTAGTATTGTTTACAGTATCGGTATTGTTTTTTGCCTGCGGGCAAAAAAATGAAGTAAATACAAGTGAACCTGTACGGGCAGCCGAAAATCCGGAAATTGAAAAAGCACTTATTGATTCTTTAAATTCGGCAATAAATAAGAATTTAACCGAACAAGTTTCGGGTATAAAAGACAGTATTTTGTTCGAAGCATTTTCAACTGTTTCAGAAACTCAAAAGATGATTGAATTAATTGATAAGAATAAAATTAAAGAAGCTGTTGACCAAGGGCATAAATTAATAGGAAAAATGGAAGTTATATTAACAAAATATCCTTCAACCCAGTTTATTCTTGCTGATGAAGATTTTAAAATAAACGAACTTTCAACAGATATCGAAACTGTCAGAGAAACCGTAAAATCAGCAAAAAAAGCTATGCTTGACGGATATTATCAAACTGCCGACGATATATTGAACAGTTTAAAGAGTGAAGTTATAATTTCCGATTTATATATTCCTTTGATAACTTATCCCGATGCCGTAAAAGCTGCAACAGCTTTACTTGAAGAAAAGAAAATAAATGAAGCAAAAGCTATTTTAATCGGTTTGCCCGAAACAGTTGCCGAAACAGAAACTGTTATACCGTTACCCGTGCTGAAAGCCGAACAAATGATAAAATTTGCTGCAAAAATTGATGCCGAAAATCATGAAAATTCCGAGAAAGTTTTAGATTTGCTGAAAGCTGCCGACTATCAACTGCAACTTGCCGAAGAATTGGGATACGGAAATAAAGATAAAGATTATAAAGTATTAGCGGAATCAATAAAAAAATTAAAGAAATCCGTTAAAGATAAATCCGACAGTAAATCAAAATTCGACAGTTTAAAAAACAGTATTCTTAACTTTAAGAAACGATTATTTCCGCATAAAGGCAAAGATGATATAAAAAAATAAAGTTAATTTGTAAAACGCAGGGTTGCTTAATAAAAAAGCAACCCTTTTTTATTTTTCAATGCTTATGCCCACAGAAGAAACTCTCGGTAAATCATTCTCCCGCATACCGTGTTGTAAATAAAATTTATAGATACCTTTTTCCGGAAATCGAATATGTGCCTTGTAAATAAATTTATTATTGATTGTTTCGCCTTGTTTTTTGCCGAACCATTTGCCTTGTGCATCAGATAAATAAAACATAACGGTATCTTTTAAAATATTTCCCGAAGGCGATTCGGATTTTACAAAAAGCCAGATATTATTTGTTAAAAAATTTTCCTGTGCGTCAATATGTATAAAAATATTGTAAAAATTTGATGTATCGTTAATTGTCGTTTCAAATTCAAGCGTGTCCGAAATTTCCCAAATCTTTTTTGAAATCGGCTTTGATTCTTCAAAAACAATTTTTTCTTTGCAAGAAAACAGATAAACAGATAAAATTATAAGAAACAGATATTTATTTGTCATTTTTTTTGTTTGTTTGAAGGTCGCTTAAAATTTTTATTAGAATAATTCCGATGTGAATTTTTTCGATTTTTGTTTCTTCTGTTTTTTCGTTTTTTAGGTTTATTATCAAAACGTGTTATGCTTTCCTGACCTACAACATCATTATAATCAGTAACAGATTGTTTGCCGAAAAGTTCTTCTTTTAAATTTTCGGGTTTTTCGCCTTTTTTGTTCATTTCAATAATTTCAAAAACACGTGTTGTCGAAACGGATGTAACAAATTCGTGATTGTCGGATTTTACCGAGTACCAAATAAGTTTTTTATAAACATCGATTTTCATAAATCTTGCTAAACCGTTTTGAGTTTGAAGATTTATTTTGGGAGGAAATTGTGAAACGGCATCTTTGTAACTTGCTTTTTCAAAATTAAGGCAACACTTTAATTTTCCGCATTGTCCGGCGAGTTTTTGCGGGTTCATTGATAATTGTTGTTCTCTTGCCGTATCGGTTGTAACCGAATTAAAATCATTCATCCACGAAGAACAACACAACTCTCTGCCGCACGAACCGATACCGCCGATTCTTCCTGCTTCTTGGCGTGCACCTATTTGTTTCATTTCAATACGGATTTTAAATTCGTCGGCAAGTATCCGTATTAATTCTCTGAAATCAACTCTTTTATCGGCAATATAATAAAAAATAGCTTTTGTCCCGTCGCCCTGAAATTCAACATCCCCGATTTTCATATCTAAATTCAGGCGTTTGGCAATTTGCCGGGTTCGCAGCATCACATTATTTTCTCTTGATGTTGCATTTTCCCATTTTTCAATATCAACGGGCTTAACTTTCCGGTAAACAATTTTAAAATCATCGTCCGGCTTAATCCCTTTGCGTTTCATTTGTTCGCGTACAAGTTCTCCGACCAAAGAAACGGTTCCTATATCATGTCCCGGAGATGCTTCTACGGCAACCATATCGCCTTCGGTAAGAATTAATTGATTAACATTTTTGTAAAATTCTTTTCGGGTATTTTTGAAACGAACTTCAATTATGTCGGGAGTATTCGATGTTTTCGGATAGTTTCGTAAATCGTTGAAAACATTTAACTTGTTGCAACTGTGCGGGTTGCAGTATTTTCCGTCTTTTACGGCTTGTGATGCACAACCTCTTAATGTATTATCTTCTTCCGGTTTCATTTCTACTGTTTTTTATAACAGTAAAAAAAGTATGCGTTCCTGTGTAATATTTTGTATTTATTTAATAAACAATATTTCGATAAGTTTTTTTAAAATATTAAATAAATTATGTTATTTTTTTGTTTCAAATTTCGGAACAACCAACTTTTTACTGTGGTTTAACTTTTAATAATCTCGCAGTTTTTAATGCAAGATCTAAAAAAATAAGTTTATTGTAACCGTTTCGTTCTATATGATTATAGGCCTCATTAAACTCATTT
>CAZCPV010000066.1:0-12577 GCA_964500765.1 uncultured Draconibacterium sp. | reverse complement strand
AGGAATCTATATTTGTGGATTGTTTGTTTTAGACTTTTATCGGACAGTAATGATTTCAAATTTAAAATCAGGAAATTATATTATTAAAGTAAACGGAAATAACAAAACTGCTTCAACTGTTTTAATTATTCAATAATAATAAAATATTGCAAAAAGAAAAGCACTTTAAAAGTGCTTTTCTTTTTTTAAAACGGAATAAAAAAATATTTTTGCAATATATTATTAAAATTTCAACTATTTATGAAAGCATTTTTCAATACTCTTTTCCGAACATTTTACAGAGAGCCGAAACCACACCGTGTTTTTTTTATGAAAACAGAAAATATTCTGGAAACCGAAGCAGACAAAGCCGGTGTAATTATTGACATAAAACACGACCCGAAATATAAATTTGAAGAAATAAAATTAAGCGAAAAACCGGAAATTGAAACTGTTCAAAAAGGAATGTCCGTTGTAACACAGGATTTAATTTTAAAATATACCAATCCGGGCGGTATTTATAACGATTTAAATGCCTTAAAAGATAACAATAAGGGTATCAGTATATTACATCTAAGTCCGAACAACACAGCTTATTTATACGGTGAACATCAAGGACTTAGAATTATGGATATTTCGGAAAACACATTAGTTCTTGAAGGGGAAGAAGCCGACACATTTTTTAATGTAGATTTTGAATTGGCTTTAAAGATAATTGACTCTCACAGTTAGTTTATTCGTCAAAAACTTTTAATATCACATCTTCTCTGCCCGCTACAAATATTTTTTCTGCCTGAAAAAGAATGGTTTCCGGATTGGTAACAATATGGTACCTGTCTTTTTCAGACTTCAGGATAACGATAATGCCGTATTTATTTCGTAAATCCAATTCACGAAGTGTTTTTCCGGAAAATTTTTCGGGAACCGAAATTTCAATTAACGAATTTTTAGAATCTACGGTCAAAGACTCCAAAACGTACGGATAGGAAATTTTTCTTACGAGCATTTGTGCCATAGACACCTCCGGCTGAATTACTTCATCGGCACCTACTTTCAGTAATATTTCTTTTTGAATACGGGTATTGGCTTTAGCAACAATACATTTTACATTTAACTTTTTTAAATAAGTTACGGCAAGAATTAAGGTTTCTAACGAATCACTCATCCCGAGAATTACTTTATTAAATTTTCCGAAATCAAGTTTTTTCAATACATCTTCATCCGTAACGTCTGCTTGCACGGCAATGGTAACCTTATCTTTTATTTGATTAATTATGTCAAGTTTCTTATCAACCGCCATAACATAATGCCCTGATTCATGCAATTTTACGGCTACTTCATAACCGAAAGTGCCCAAACCTATAACCGCAATATCTTTATTTTCTTTTTTCATTTTTATATTTTTAATATACCGATTCTTCCGGATATTTTATTTTTATTTCTTTTTCATTTTTGAATGTTGACATGGCAATGGATGCCGGTCCCACTCTTCCGACAAACATAATTAAAATCAATATCAGTTTTCCGTACATTCCGACTTCGGATGAAATACCAAGCGACAAACCGACTGTTCCCAATGCCGAAGTAACTTCAAACAAAGTATTTAAAAAACCGTGATTATTATGATAAAGCAATGCCAAAGTTCCTAAAAATGCAACAATAAAATAGGAAGAAAGAACAGCAAACGACTTTAAAATAACCGTATTCGGAATTTGACGTTTAAATACAACAATTTTGTTTTTTCCTTTCAAAATTTTCAAAACAGAATAAGCGACAACAAAAAATGTGGTTGTTTTAATACCGCCTCCGGTTGATCCGGGAGATGCCCCGATAAACATCAACAAAGTAATAAAGAACAAGCTCAAATAATGTAGATTTAACAAATTTACGGTATTAAAACCGGCTGTTCGTGCCGTTACCGATTGAAATAAACTGTCCGATATCGAAACTTTTCCGCTTTCAAAAATAAAAATCAACAAGGCACCGCCAATTATTAATCCTGCGGTTGTAAGCAAAACAATTTTTGTATGCAAACTTAATCTTTTTTCAACCCTGTATTTTCTTATAAGCTCATATACAACATGATATCCGATACCGCCTATTATAATTAATGCCATTACGGTATATTTAATAATATTGTTCATCCCTATTAAACTCGAATCATAGGTTGAAAAACCGGCATTGCAAAATGCAGATATCGAATGAAAAACGCCTTGATGTACAGCTTCCAAGACTGTATTTCCCTGCATAAAAAAACCGATGCTTAATAAAATTGCTCCGATAAATTCCGATACGAAAGTAATTATCAAAATAAATCTCAAAATATCATGTACATCGTGCAATGAAGCATTTTCCTGCGTTCTGAAAAAAGATATTTTGTGTTTTAAACTGATTTTTCCTCTTACGGCAAGAATAAAAGAAGAGCTTAAAGTCATTATGCCGATTGCTCCGAGTTGCATCAGCAGCAAAAGAACAACTTCTCCTTGCCAATTAAAACCCGAAGTGCTTACGGTTGTTAAACCGGTTACACAAACAGCTGAAGTTGAGGTAAATAATGTATCAACAAAAGAAATACCGTTTTGATGTTTTACAAACGGCATGTTCAGAAATAAAGTTCCGAAACTTATTAAAACCAAAAATGACAAGATTAAATATTGCCACGGATTTAATTTAATATGCAAAAGTTTCGATTTCAAATTCAATATTTTGAATGCAAAATTAATCGAAACAATTATTAAAAACAGAAAAAAGGAATAATTATTTTAACAAAGCATCTTTTAAACCGAGATATATCCAATTTGCCAGTGCTTGGCGATTATCGGGCAAAATAATTCTTTTTTGGTCGTATGAATTTCGAATATTTCCCAATTCTATAAAAACAGCTGCCGGAAAAGTGTGTTTCAAAATATAAAGATTTCTTGCCGAAACAGTTCCACGGTACCCTCTGCCCTGTTGCACTTTACGATATTTCTCAGCAAATTTTTTATTTATTGCCCATGCAATTTTTTTTCCGTTTCTGCTGTTAAAATAATGATAGAAAAAAACATCCTGCCGTTTTTGATAACTTCGGGAATCAACATGTATCACTATTGTTGTTTGACTTTTAACACCGTTTTTTTTGTTATAACGATAATAGTCGTTAATATCATCGCATCGTTGTTTTAGTCTGGTAAGTTGTTTCTTCGGCAGCGTTTTTCCGTGAATACTTTTTTCGTCTTTATCGCATTTAAGATATTTTTCTTCGCGTATTCCGTCATTCGGGTCACGAATAAGAATATAAACCGTTGCATTGTGTTTTATTAAATTTCGTGCCAGACGTAAAGCCACATCATAAGCATATTCATCTTCGCAAAGTATATGTTTTTTACCGACATACCGAGCTCCGGGGTCGGGTCCGCCGTGCCCGCTCACAACATAGAACACCCTGTTTTTCAATAAATTATCTTCTATTTCAACAATTTTATTCTCTTTTCCGAATAAGTTTACCGTTTTTGTTCCAATATTTTTTTTCTTTTTCTCAATTTTTTCAACATTCGAAATACTGTTCGGGCATTTATACATTCCGTAAGGTACCCATAATATTTTCGATTCGGTATAATGTGTTTTTCGAAGATTTTCTTTTAAAATAAGTTCATTGTAATTTTTAATTTGAACGGCAAGTTGATAATCATGAATTCCGAGCGTAGTACGAATACTTTTTCCGTTGTAATCATAAATTAAAATCGGTAAGCGGTATTCTTTATCAAAAAAAAGCGGGTCTGTTCGGTTTAAATTATTCAGTTTTAAGAATTTTTTCATATTACAAGCATTATCGTCCAAATGAAAACGCCTTAAAAAAGCATAAGACCCTTCGCCTTTAAGCGGAGATTTTTTAAGATAATAGGGATTTTGAGCATAGGATATTGCTCCGAAGAAAATAACGGATATAAATAGCAAACCTATTTGAACAAGAAGTTTTTTGCTCATTTCAAAGGATAAAAATAAATAAAAATCCCGAAACAAACAGACGTTTCGGGATTAAATTAATTAAAATTTGTATAAATTAATATCGAACTTTTGTTGATTCACCTATCCAGCAACCGACCGTATAAATTTTTCCGGCTGTCCAAGTAAGCATAAAGCCCTCTTCTTGACTCGGGTATCTTGCACTGAATTTTCCGATTAATTTATTTGCTTCTTCCGCCACACTCGGGTCAATTGATTTGGCTTTTACCAATTTATCAACGGCAACCCAATAAACAGCTTGTTTTTCAAATTTTGTTGTACCGCAGGAATTTGCACTTCCGGCATACATTTTAGCAATTAAGATATAGGGTTTTCCGTAATGTTCTTTTAATCCGGCAGCTTTTAATGCCAATGAACGTGCATTGCTCAACTTATTTTGGGCATAAGCCACAACGGCTGCATAATAATAATATTCGGCTTTTTTATCGTTATCGGTTTCTTGTGTATAAGCTTCTTCGAAATATTTTGCCGCATCCGAATAGTTTTTCTTTTTCAAATGAAATAATGCCAAACGGAATGCCGCTGCTGCCGACGGTTCCATTTTATATAAAGCGGTTGCTGCCTGTCCGTAGAAATCGTCTTCCGTACATTCTTTCCATGATAAAATTCCGGTAACAGTTTTCAGCCATTCTTTATCGCCTTTATTTTTGTCAAAATGCGATTTAAATGCCGGTATCAGGTATTCGCATTTTGAAAATTCCGAACTTGCAAATTTTTTGGTAACATATTCCGATACTTTATCATTGTTAGTTGCTATTTTTCCCCAATTTGCAATTTTCTTTTTATTCGGAGCTTTTTTGGCTTTTTCTTTTGTGATAAAGTTATTCATTTTATCGGTATTCTTTTTTAATGCATCAGTAATCGTATTATAATCAGCAACCAACTCATCTGCATTAATTTTTCCTTTTTTAATCATATCAAATGCTGCATCGAAGAAATCTTTTGCAATAGCAAAATTAGAATTTTCTTTTTCTGTTTCTATCGATTTTTTTAATAAAGAATATGCCTGTTCCAATGCAGAATCTTTTCTGTATTTATAGATATAACTTCCTTTTTTACCCGTTAAATAACCCGTACCGTAATATTTGTCGTTTCCGAAATATTTAATTCTTTGGTCATATAACATTAATAAGGTATCAATCCACTGTTCTCGTTCTGCAACTTTTAATTTTTGTTGATCGGCAAGTTTCTTTGCTTCATCATATTTTTTAGCATTTTGAGCAGCTATTGCATCTTTTCCTAATTTAACGGCTTCGTTAGTTACCGATTTAATTTTTATACGCAACAGAACATCGCCTTTGGAATAAGCATTCTTATATTTCGGATAATATTTATATAACTCTCTCCAAAAACCGCATGCGGCAGGATAATCTTTTCGTTTAAGACTTTGTTTTAAATTGGAATAAGTCATTAAACATTCGTTTTTATCTATTCCAAATTGATCATTTTTACCGAGAAACAGTTTCATGTCGGTAACATGATTTTTAAGAATTGCTTCCAACTCCCCTAATTTCCCGTCTTTATTAAGCGATTTCAATTCTTTATATTCAAAAATTTTCAAATTGTCTTCTGTTGCTCCTCCGAATTTAAAAACATCTACGTCGTCCAAACCGTCTTTCAATCGCTTATATTGGTCTCTGTATAATTGAAGATTATCGGGTGTAACTTTTACGCTTCCGTCAGTTTTAAATTCTGTCAGTAATGCTGTGTATTTAGCTTTAAAAATCTCATCCGGAGTTTGAGCATTTATATTAAATGCCAAGAATAAACTCACTATTGCAAAAACATACTTTTTCATTTTTCTTGTAATTTGATAGTAATTTAATTTGTTTATATAATTCATTAATTGTGCCGGAATTTAAAAAAATCGTCTTCTTATAAACCAACGATCGGTTAAATTGATATTAAAATTGACCATATAATAATTTTCTTGTAATAAATCATTTTCTGTCGTTCCTTTTTGTCCTATCTCAAACCCTAAATTTAATTTAGCTCCTAGTTTTGTAGGAATTCCTACCCCAAAACTTATTCCGATATCTTTTATCTGTGTATTGTTCAAATAAACTTCCGAATTGGTTAAATGCCCGCCGACACGCCAATTTATTTTTTTAAAAAATTCTTTCGACGCATAATCGGTTGTATATTCAACACCGAATGCAAATGAATTCGAATTTGTTAAACTGCTTGGTTTTTCGTTAAAAAACAGAACATCGTTCCAATTTGCCGTTTTATAATCTGCACCAAAAATAAACTTTTTTGTCAAAAAAGAAAACCCGATACCGTATGCCGTCGGAATTTGAATTGTTCCGCTTGTTAAAGTATCGTTCATCAGGGTATCCGAAATCGGAAAATCACCGGAAGGGTTTATTGTTCGAGACACATATTTTGTTCTTACCGTATTCAAATCGGTTTTGTTTTCGTAGAAACCGCCTATCGTAAAGCTGTATTTATTAAACAAAGAATCGCTGTATTGTACACCGTATCGTATATGAAAATCACGTACTTTTGTATCAACCAGACTGAAAACATAGGAAGAATATCCCTGTTCATTTTGAGCGGATTCCGTACGATATAATAAAGGTCCGAAAATATATGAAGCATTAAATCCGACAGAAAAGCCCTTATAAACAAAGGCATTTCCGAAATATAAATCGGTAAGCCCTCCTTCTCCGGCATATTTATTATTAAAATGCGATGTATAGTCTCCCAAAGAAACCGAATCAGAAGCAGTAATATTATAACTTATTCGGCTTACGGGGTTCATCCCGAAACTCATTCCCCAAAATTTAGTTACTTTTACGGCTGCATTAATCGAGTTTAAATTAAAATCGTAATCGTTAACTTTATTATTTGTAACCGAATAATCGGTTCTTTTTGCAAAAAATCCTGTTTGAAACAGAAATACTTTATTCGGAATTGCCGAATAAGATGCCGGATTCGAAGGATTTATTTCATAAGGTAAACGTAAGCCCAAAGTAATTCCGCCCATGCCGCCGGATCTTCCTATTTTCAGCGATTCAAGATTGCCTATTCCGAAACGGGAATAAGGCGAACCCAAATTTACTTGGGCTTGCAAAGCAACTATTGATAAAAATAAAATTACCGTTGTTAATAAAAGTTTATTTCGCATTATATTTTAAAATTATGTTTAAACCGATTAAAACTAAATTCGGCTCTGCAACTATTTGTTTTTTTAATCTTCTTTCAAAGAAAAACGTATTACCTCCGGTAAATGTTACTTTCAAATCGGGGTATTTTTCCGAAAAACGTTTAATATGCCCTTCAACTTCATACATAATTCCGTTTTGAACACCGGAACGTATCGAATTTTCCGTATCGTTTCCGAAATATTCTTCAAAATTATTTTCAAATTCAACTTTAGGCAATTTATCCGTAAATTGATTCAGTGCTTTATATCTCATTTCCAAACCGGGAGCAATACTGCCTCCGAAATACTGTCCTTCCGCATTTATAAAATCGACCGTAAGAGCTGTTCCTGCATCAAATACCAAAACGTTTGCAGCGGGAAAAATATTGCCGGCTGCAACAACTGCCGCTAAACGGTCTTTCCCGAGCGTTTCGGGTGTTTTATATAAATTTTTAATCGGAATTAATGTTTCATAATTGAACACTATATAATTATGAAACAAATTCTTAATTAAATTTTGCAATTTATTATCTTCATTCTTTACGGAAGAAAGTATAAAATCGGTAAGTTCGGGATATGTCTGTTTCAACTTTACGATTTCTTCCGACAATTTTTCGTTTTTTTCGTTCTTAAAAGATTGTTTTTTTATAAGAATTTCATTATCAAAAACGGCTAATTTTGTATATGAATTTCCTATATCCGCAATCAAATTCATAACAGGAAAAATTGTTTTTTTAAATTTTAAAACTGCGAAGATATAAAAAAGGCATTGACTTAAAAAAAATCAATGCCTTAAATTTAATATACTGCAATAATTAATACATCAAATGCATTTTTGATTTGTTATTCCACCCCGCTTGGTAGTCGTAATCAACAAAATAGATTTTCAAATCTGCCTGATAGTCGTAATCGGTAAAAAATATTTTTTTATCCGCCTGATAGTCGTAATCGGTAAAATACCATTTTCCGTCGTCGTTTGCCTGATAATCGTATTTTACTTTGTAAACTTTTAAATCTGCCTGATAGTCGTAATCGCAAACAAATACTTTTATATCTGCCTGATAATCGTATTTTACGACAAACACTTTTGTTCCTTTTCCGGAACTGTTTTTTGTTTGCTTATCCGGCGGAGTTGCCGAACTGAAAAGCATCCAAGAAAAAACGAGAATTAAAATGTAAAATTTCTTCATAACAAAAAGATTTTAGTAAACACTTTTTTTTATGATGCTGAAGTTACGACAATTTCACAACTTTTTATGTTAATTTTTCATAAATTCTTCCAAAGTGAATGTTTTATCTACTTTAATTCCTTTTTCTGTTTCTTTTAAACTGCAACATTCGTTGTAAATATCGTGTTCAAAAAACAAAACCGTATTATTTTTTATCGCATCTGCAAAAAATCGTTCTTTATCTTTTAAGGTAAGTAAGGGTCGGGTATCGTAGCCCATAATATACGGCATGGGGATATGTGCGGTTGAAGGAAATAAATCGGCACCGTATGCAATCTTTTTATTTCCGTAAGTAATATGCGGAATTATTTGTCCGGCGGTATGCCCGTCAAAAATTTTAATTTCAATCCCGGGAAAAAGTTCTGTTTCTTTTTCAATTAAATTTAAACATTTGTGTTCTTGCAAAGCTATAAAATTTTCGGGCAGGAATGATGCTTTTTCTCTTCTGTTCGAGTTGTTTGCCAATTCCCATTGAGATTTACTTACATAATAAGTCGCATTGGAAAATGCAGGAACGAGTTCTCGGTTTTCATTATATTTTACGGCACCTCCCACATGGTCGAAATGCAAATGGGTAAGAATAACATCCGTAATGTCCTCAAAATCAAAGCCGTTCTTTTTTAATGAACTTTCCAACGTATCGTTGCCGTTGGGATAATAATAGGAAAAAAATTTTTGGCTTTGTTTATTTCCCATTCCGGTATCGATTAAAATTTTACGATTTTCGGTTTCGATAAGCAAACAACGCATTGCCCAATTTGCAAGATTATTTTCATCGGCGGGATATAATTTTTGCCATAAAACTTTCGGTACTACGCCGAACATGGCACCGCCGTCTAATTTCAGATTTCCGGTTTCTATTTTGTATAAATTCATATTTTAGTTGAAATTTTGTAAATTTGAAGTTATTTTGTTCAAAAAAAGTTTCTGTAAAATGAAAAAACAAATATATAACAATAATTTGAAAATAAATTACACGATTGAGGGTTCGGGAAGTGCCGTAGTTTTGGTTCACGGTTTTTTGGAAACTTCGGAAACTTGGAAAGATTTCGGTAAAGAACTGTCGCAAAATCACCTTGTAATTTCTCCGGATTTACCCGGACACGGCGAAAGTGAGCTGTATAAAGAGCCGTACAGCATGTGTAAATATGCCGAAAGTATTTATGCGATAATAAAAGCAGAAAATATTTCAAAGGTATTGCTTGCAGGGCATTCGATGGGCGGTTATGTTGCTTTGGCTTTTGCCGAAAATTATATGTTCAGTTTATCGGGTTTATGTTTGTTTCATTCTTCGCCGTTTGCCGACAGTGAGGAAAAGAAAAAAGCGAGAGATGAGACGATTAGCCGAATTGAAAGGGGGAATAAGCATTTGATTTGTTCAAATCATGCAAAAGCCGTTTTTGCCGATGAAAATATCCCGAAATTCAAGAATGAAATTGAAAGAGGAAAGAAAATTGCAAATTCAATTCCGAATGCCGGCATTATTGCTTCATTGAAAACGATGAAAGGACGTATTGACAGAAATGATATTTTGGAAACTTTGATTGTTCCTTTTTTATATATTAAGGGTAAGAAAGACCGATTTATTTCGGAGGACATTTTACAACGAATTAATTTTCCGGAAGATACAACTATCGAAATTTTGGAAAATTCGGGGCATATGGGTATGATTGAGGAAAAAGAAAAGTCATTAAAAATAATTAATGACTTCTGCAATAAAATTAACCGTTGAAATTTACATATCTTTAATAATTTGTTCAACGCTTCGGTCGTCATTGGGCATTAAATCGCTGCTTGGTTTATATCCTTCTTTTACCAACATAAAACGTTTGCAACGGTTTCTTCCTTTTTCGCCTGCTGTGCAATATATTCGCATATAAATTTCCTGTGCTTTTTTACTTGCCAGCATTTCTCCCTGAAAAAGCGGGCATTTTTCGGTTTTCGGACAATAATCTTTATTTTCTTCAGCCATTTACGATTTTCTTTTAAAACAATATTCTGCAAATATCATACAAAACTATCTGAATTTTTCTCCCAAAATGTATTTATAGCGTTTATTAAAATTTCCTTTTGCAATTTGTGCTAATTTTCTTTTCAGAAATTTTTTCCGTAAAGGATTTACTTTGTCGGTAAATAAAATACCGTCGGTATGGTCGTATTCGTGTTGCAAAATAACGGCAGCCATACCGGTAAATGTTTCGGTAATCGGTTCAAAATTTTCATTTACATAGTTAATCGTAACACTTAAAAAGCGTTCTACTTCTTCATGAATATCGGGAATACTTAAACAGCCCTCGTTTGCACGCATAGTTTCGTTGTTTTTTTCGACAATATGTGCATTTATAAAGGTACGTTTAAAGTTTTTTAATTCGGGAAAATCTTCTGCCATGGGTTCGGCATCAATAATAAACAAACGTATTGATTTTCCGATTTGCGGGGCTGCCAAACCGACACCGTCGGAACTGTACATGGTTTCGTACATATTTTCGATTAAGTCGGCTAAACCGGGATAATCTTCGGGGATGTCTTCGGCAACTTTTCGTAAAACGGAAGAACCGATTATATGTATGGGTAATGTCATTTTATTTATTTTTAAATTCCATATATGATTGCAAAATGATAACGGCACTTATTTTATCCGTTAATGCTTTGTTTTGTCTGTCTTTTTTCTTTAAACCGCCTTCAATCATAGCTGCCTGTGCCATTTTTGAAGTAAATCTTTCGTCATAAATATCAACGATTATATCGGGAAATTTTTTACTCAATTTTTTTATAAACGGATTAATAAATTGCAATGCCTGCGATCCTTCGTTTTTCAAATTTACCGGATAACCCACAACAATTTTTTCGACATCTTCTTTTTTTATATAATCTTCGAGATATGAAAAAATATCTTTTGAATGTACGGTTGTTAAGCCGGTTGCAATAATTTTTAAAGGGTCGGTAATTGCTATGCCGACTCTTTTTCTGCCGTAGTCTATTGCTAAAATTCTTCCCAAATCGTTTAAAATCGCAAAAATATGAAAATAATTAAATAAATTGCTTTCTTATTGCTTTTTTAAAATTTCCGATTCAATTTTTCGGATACAGGCATCGGTATTGTTTTTTATTTCTTTACCCCAAAAACGGATTACCGTCCAACCGTCGTTTTTTAATTTTTCATTAACTTCTTTATCGCGTTCTATATTTCTTTCTATTTTTTTGAACCAAAAATCGCGATTTGATTTTATTTCGTATTTTTTTATTTCCCAATCTTTTCCGTGCCAAAATTCGCTGTCGCAAAAAATTGCTATTTTATATTTTCTGAAAACAAAATCGGGTTTTCCGAAAATTGTTTTTACGTTTTTCCTATAACGCCGACCGTTTTTCCAAAGTGCTTTTCCGAGAATTTTTTCAATTTCGGAACCTTTGGATTTTACAGCTTGCATATTTTTTTTTCTTTGTTCCGGAGTATGATTATCCATTACTTTTTATTTTCATACAGATAAATTCAAATTATTGTTTTGGTTCACACAGATTTTTCGACTGAGCAGAGATTTTTATGAAATTATTAACACCTCATAATGAACACTTTACAACAAGAAAAAGGTAAATATTATCCCGTTTAACATAAAAAATCGCTTATTTCGGGGTAATTGCTTTTTATTTTCACTTCGTAGTTTGTCTTGACACAAAAGTAACAAAAAGTCAAGCCAAACAATAATTTTTGTAATTTTTTACAAAACACATTAATTCCGCAAAACTGCAGCTAAACAATTTACAGTCACGGCGTGAATCGTTAATTAACAGTGCTGTGTAATTGTTGCAACTTGCTGTTTATTAAACTATTCACAAATTGACTTACAAACTGAAAATTTACTGATACGATGACTTTACCGGCTTAATTATTTTTTTTGAAGTATTTTTTTATTGCCTTATTTCCCTTTTTAATAACCGCAATAGGCGGATAATCAATAGGATTATTTTGTAAAAGAATACCGTCTTCGTTTGCATCAAAATTTACGGGCAAATTCAAATCTAATAAAAATACGGGTAAAAATTCCAAAGAATTATCAGACAAATCCAATTCTTTAAGGTTTTTTAATTTACTGATTTCGACAGGCAATATTCTGATATTATTATTCGATAACGAGAGAGTCTCAAGATTTATAAGATTTCCGATTAATTCCGGAATTTTAGAGATATAATTCATCGAGAGTTCCAAATGGATTAAATT
>CAZCPV010000065.1:0-12717 GCA_964500765.1 uncultured Draconibacterium sp. | reverse complement strand
CTGCCGGATATTACGGATACCAATGGGCAGCCGTGTTGGATGCCGATGTATTTCAAGCATTTAAAGAAACCGGTGATATTTTCAATAAAGACGTTGCAACATCTTTCAGGAAAAATATTTTGTCGAAAGGCGGAACAGACGATCCGATGAACTTATATATAAAATTCAGAGGTAAGAAACCGACCCCTGATGCTCTTTTGAAAAGAAAGGGATTTAGTGAATAAATAAAAATGTGGTTTGTTAAGTAGAGTTAAAGTCGGGTGTAATGCCCGGCTTTTTTAGTTTTTTGTATTGAAATTAAAAATTTTTACATTTGCAGCGTAAAAACATGAAATTCAAATATGTCTATACATAAAAAAGATAAACTTAAACGAACTAACAAAGTTCACTTTTTATTTAATGATTTGGAACTTGAAGCGTTTGAAAAATACTGCAAAAAATATAAAATAAAAAACAAATCCCGATTTATCAGAGAAACCGTAATGACCGAAATTCTCGGGCAATTTGATCGCGACTATCCTTCTTTATTCGATAATGAAGAAACTTCCGTCGGTTAAAGCAAGGATTTGGCTTTTAATTCAAGGTATTTGTTAATGGTTTCAACCGTAAGGTTTTGCGGTTCGGTTAAAACGGAATGGATACCGTGTTTTTTCAATTCTTTGGTAATCAAAACTTTCTCGTATTGAAATTTTTCGGCAATGGTTTTGTTGTAAATATCCAAACTTGTTTCGGCTTTGCTTTCCGTCAGTTCTTTTAATTCCGAATTTTGAAAAAAAATGATTACGACAAGATGATTTTTTGCAAGCTGCTTAAAGTAACTCAACTGCCGGTTTAATGAAACAAAACCCTCAAAATCGGTGTAAATAAGCAACAAACTGCGTTGTGTTATTTTTTGTCTTACGGTTGCGTAAAGCAGCTCAAAGTTTGCTTCGTCGTAGTTTGTTTCCTGCTTGTACAAAACCTCGGAAATTTTTTGAATTTGATTATTTTTCCGGTCTGCCGGAATAATCGAATGAATGTTTTTTGAAAAAGTTATTAAACCGGCTTTGTCGTGTTTTTTTACGGCAATATTTGAAATTACCAAAGTTGCGTTTATTGCATAATCGAGCAAAGACATTCCGTTAAACGGCATTTTCATACTTCTGCCCATGTCGATAATACTGTACACGCGTTGTGCCCGTTCGTCTTGATATTGGTTAACCATCAGCTGCGAACGCCTTGCTGTTGCTTTCCAATTTATTGTTCTGAAATCGTCGCCGTAAACGTAGGTTTTGATTTGCTCAAATTCTCGATTATTGCTGATTTTTCTTATTTTTTTTATCCCGTAGTCGCTTAAATTGTTTGAAATGGCTTTCAACTCGTATTTTCGCATTTGAATAAAAGAGGGATACACCGGAATTTCGGCTCCTTTGTTGAAAATAAACCGCCTTTGTACTATGCCGAGAAGTGTTGATGCATAAATATTTAAATTTCCGAAACTGTATTCGCCGCGTTTAACGGGTCGTAAAAAATAACGAATATTTTTTTCCGTTCCGGGAAGTAATTTTTTCTTTATCAGAAAATCTCTTTTCTGAAACTGAAACGGAATTTCATCAATTATTTCGGTGAAAACCGGAAATTTATAGTTGTTTTTCAGCTTTATTTTAATTTCATTATCATCACCGTTTGACAATTTTACAGGCAAAATTCGTTCGGCTTTAAGGGCAAAACCCGAACTTTTGTAAAGCAGTAAAATATCGATAATAACCAATGCGGCAAGCAAAAATAAAAACGCTTTGCCGAGTGCATAAAACAGCGGAATGTAATAGCCGATTACGAAAAAAACAATCAGCAAGCCCGCCGTATAGTAAATACGGTTTGTAAAATACAGGGATTTTAGGGGGTTTTTCATTTTATAAATTGCAGGATTAGTTTTTCATATCAATCAATTTTGAAAAACCATCCCATATTCTTTTTTTGTTTAATTTTCCGTATTCATCAAACAGATAAACTAATTCTGCATATGTGTTTTTATCAAAAAACATATATGTATTTAAATATATCTGTTTAAAACTAAATCAATACTCTTTTTTCCTGTTCCAAATTTGTTTTCCCAATCTGTAATTAAAAGTTCTTTTTTCTTTTCAAGTTCTTGTGAAAATTTAAAATGTGAACTTTTGGTAATATCATCAATCAAATCAAGGAGTTTTAAACAATACCCTTTTTCATCGGCAATAAAATCCCATAATTCTTTTCCTATTATTGCTGATTTCGGATAATTTGTTAAAGTTGATTGAATTTGTCCGCTGATTTGTTCTCGTGTTCCGTAAGTCATTCCTAAAATAGGAATATTTTGAGTCTTATTTTTAATGTTTTTTATATGCGAATTTAATTGTCTTACTTGTTCTATACTCATAGTATTCGGACTTGATTTTATTTGCAGTTGAAATATTTTATTTTCTCTTTCAACTTTCATATCAAATCCGGACATGTCGGTTTTTTCTGCACCGCTGCACAATAATAACCCTTCAACAGTAAAACCCCAAGAGGTTACAACTGAACGAGTTATTTTCTGATAGAAATAAAAGGTAACAACTTCTTTATGGTCATCAAAACCATAAGCTTTTACGAGAAAAGGATTTATTAATAATTTTTCTACTGTTGTATTTTGAAGTTCTTTTATACTGTTTTTTACAAAATCTTTAATTAAAACAGAAATCCAAATATTATTTATTTTCATTTTTGGATTTAAGATATATTCTTTTATTAATGTTTTAATTTTTTCAATTTGATTATCATTTACGAACCTTTTACCTTTTGACGAAACAAAATTTGATAATTGATTTGCATTTTTATAAAAATTTTCAATATCTTCCATAAAGCCGGCTATTCTGTCTGCCGTTTTAGCTCCGATACCATCAACTTTTTCACAAATATATTTGATTAATCCTTCTTGGGAATATTCCATTTATTTTTGATTTTTCAAAATTTTATATTCTGTTTTCGGTTCAAAAAGCACATACTCTTTTTCTTGGATTTTTGATTTTATCATTTCTATATATTCGGGAACAATATCAATTCCGATAGAATTCCTTTGCATTTTACGGGCAACATCCAGAGTTGTTCCCGAACCGACGAAAGGGTCTAAAATCCAATCGTTTTCTTTTGTAAAAAGTTTTATAAACCATTCGGGTAAAGAGCTTGGAAATGCGGCACTATGTTGTTTGTTATTGCATTCGGTTGCAAGATGCAAAACATTTGTGGGGTAAACCGTTTCTCTGCCGACCCAATTAGAAACATTTTTACCGAATCCACTTCCGTTTTTTGCATTATCTCTCTCTTTATCAATATCACTTAAGTTATTTAATCTTTTTTTTGCCCAATTACCAACAGGAATTTTTACGGCATCTTGGTACATATTAAATTTTTTTTCTTTATTAAACTGCAATAAACGTTCCCAGCTGTCTCTAAATCGATTTGGCCACTTACCCGGGTATGAATTTTTTTTGTGCCATATAAATTCTTCTGTCCAGTACCAACCTTGCCGTCTTAATGCTAAAATTAATTCGATTACATAAGTATGCCGTTCTCCGTTTTCTGCTTTTTCTTTTATGTTTAGAATAAAAGTTCCCGTAGGTTTCAATACTCGTAATAATTCTTTACTAATCGGCAAAAACCAATCAACATATTTTTCCGGTTTAATTCCTCCGTAAGTTTTTTTCCTTCTGTCTGCATAAGGAGGTGAGGTTATGATTAAATCAACCGAATTCTCATCAAGATTTCTTAATATCTCTTTGCTGTCTCCCTCAAATATTTTTGTTTCAATCGTTTTCATTAACTTCTTGTATTTCAAAAACATCATTAATTTTACAGTCAATATCTTCTATCTTAAATTTTTGATTTTCTCTATCCTGTTTTGTTGATAAATCTGTTATATTACTTGTATAAAGTTGAGAAAAATCTCTTGCAAAATCAGCGTTCTCTGCTTTAATTTTCACTATATATGACTTTGTTAATACCACTTCAAATGTTTTCATTAGTTTAAAATTTTCAAATATTTACTTGCCCAATTGCCGGCTTCTTTTATCGTTAAAAAATCTTGCATTTATGATTTAATAAAAAGTTCAACACCTTACAAAGTTAATGATAATTTTTTAGAAAATGTTCCGCAATTTTTTCCGCAGTTGCCTGAATTGCAGGTACGGCAACCGAGTTTCCGAATTGTTTATATGCTTGGGCATCGGAAACGGGAATTATAAATTTGTCGGGAAAACCTTGCAGTCTTGCCCACTCTCTCGGAGTTAAAGTTCTGACGTATTCTTTATTAAGTCCGCCCTTTTTTCCGGTAACGGGCTTAAAATCTTTTAATCGGCAATCAACGAACAAGTTTCGCTCTCTGCCCATTCCGCCGACAACAATTGCATTTGTACATTCATTTTCTGTTATAATTTTATATCCGAATCCGTTACCTTTGCTTTTATGTCTGTGTTTGTGGTCTTTCAAGGTTTGAAGATATGAAACGGACAAATAATATTTTGCGGAAACTTCATTTTTTTCTTTAATATCGGCAAAAACCGGATTTTTCTTTACCGGTTTCGGATATTCAAATTTTGTTATGTTTAAATCTTTTCTGAAACCGATAATAAAAATTCGTTCTCGGTTTTGAGGCACACCGAAATCTTTTGCATTCATAATTTTCGGCTCCGGAACAAAATAATTTAAATCTTCTCTTAAAACTTTTAAAATTGTTTTTAAAGTTCTGCCTTTATCGTGATTTGTAAGACCTTTAACATTTTCAAGAAAAAATGCTTCGGGTTGTTTTTCTTTAATTATTCTTGCAATATCATAAAATAAAGTTCCGCGAGTTTCGTCTTTAAATCCTTTTCGTTTACCGGCTATCGAAAATGCCTGACAGGGAAATCCGGCACATAAAACAGTATGTTCGGGTATATTTTTTTCCGATATTTCAGTTATATCGCCGAAAGGAATTTCTCCGAAGTTGGCATCGTAGGTTTTTTTTGCATATTTATCAATTTCGGAAGAAAAAACACACTTGCCGCCGATATTTTGCATAGCAATGCGGAATCCGCCGATACCCGCAAACAAATCAATAAAGGTAAATTTCGGTTTTTCGGGGGAAGGAAAAGGAATATTAAAATCTATTTTTAAGTCGGAATATGTTTCTATCGGTTCATTTATTTTGTCGGAAATATAAATTTCTGCATTTTTTTTATAATATTCCGCAGTGTTTTTTTCCTTATTATTGTGAAGATAATGGGTAAAATAAGCAGCTCCGTCTCCCTGTTCTTTTACTATGTTAATTTGTGCTTTTTGCTTTATCTCGCTGTATTTTTTCATTTATGTAAAATATTTGCAAATGTCTGATTTTTTATTGAAAATATAACAAAAATAAGATTTGTGTTATTAACAACAAATAATTAACTTATATTTTTGCTGCAGATTTTCCGGCAAGCCGACCGGTTGAAAATGCAATTTGAAAATTATAGCCGCCGGTTTCTGCATCCAAATCCAAAATTTCACCCGCAAAATACAAGTTTTTTATGCGTTTTGACATCATAGTTTTTCCGTCAACCTCATTCAGTTCAATCCCGCCGGAAGTTATAATTGCCTCTTTAAATCCTCTGTGTCCGGTAATTTTAAATCGCAAATCTTTTAACCGGTTTCGCAGATTTTTTCTTTCCTTGCCGGAAATTTGGTTGCATTCTTTAGTCGGGTTTATGCCGGTAAGTTCCGATACAACGGGAATTAGTTTTGAAGGCAGTAAACTTTTTAAAACATTGCGGAATTGTTTTTTACCGTTTTCGTTAAACTCTCTCAGCAGGCGATTATCTAATTTTATTTCGTTTAATGCGGGTTTCAGGTCAATTGAAATTTCAACTTTTTGTTTTTGCTCAAGTGCTTCAACGGCAAAACGACTTAAGGTTAAAATTACAGGACCCGTTAAACCGAAATGGGCAAAAAGCATTTCGCCGAATTCTTCACGATATTTTTTTCCGTTAATCCAAAGAACGGCATTTATATTTTTTAAACTTAATCCTTGCAATTTCTCGGCAATATTACCTTCGGTAAGCAAGGGAACAAGTGCCGGGAGTAAAGGATTTATCGTATGTCCGAGTTTTTTTGCCAAGATATATCCGTCGCCCGTTGAGCCGGTTGCCGGATAGGATTTTCCGCCGGTGCAGAGAATAACACTGTCGGAAAAAACTGTATTTTCTTCTTTGTTTTTTTCTTTAATCTTCACACCTTTACAGATGTTGTTTTCGGTAATAATCTCGATAACTTTTGTATCTGTTTGTACTGTAATCTGTTTTGACTTTGCAATTTTCAGAAGCGTATCAACAACATCTTTTGCTTTCTCGCTTTCGGGAAAAACTCTGCCGCCGCGTTCTTCTTTTGTTTTCAGTCCGTTTTCTTCTAACAGGCGGACAATATCTTTTGAAAAAAATTGGGAAAAAGCATGTTTTAAAAATTTTGGTTTCGGGTATATTTTTTTATAAAAATCGGACTGATAAGCCGTGTTGGTGATATTACACCTTCCTTTTCCGGAAATCAGCATTTTTCGCCCTTCGCGACTCATTTTTTCGATAAGCAAAACCCTTGCACCTTCTTCTGCGGCACTTATTGCGGATAAAAATCCGGCAGCTCCGGCACCGATAACAATCACGTCATATTTCATCCGGCTATATTTTTTTGGCTAAAATTACGGATTTTTTATATGCTTTTACGTTCCCCGAGGCATCAAAAATTTTAATAAAAACCACATAGGTTCCTGCCGGAGCAAGACGTCCGTTATCTTCTGTTCCGTTCCAAACGATTGTACTTTCCGTTGATAATAACAAACTTTCGGCAAGGGTTTTTATAATTCTGCCTTTGGCGTCAAAAATATAAACGGAGGCAACATTATCCGGTGTATCGAATTTAAAATTGATATTTGCATAATCATCAAAACCGTCGTTGTCGGGTGAAAATACGTGTGGGTCAATGTTTACGGGAGAATCTTCTGCATTTGACCCGTCGTTAAATTGTGAATTTTGATAAGCCGGCGTGGCAAAACCGACCAATTCGGAAGCCGAATGCCAATTTGAAGCGTCTTGTGTCGGTTTGTCGTAATTAACTCGTTCCAAAGATACACCTTCGTCATCGTCCAAAAGCGGAAAGTGCATATTTTTATTGTATGAAAATTCATCGATTATGCTTGTATCTTTGTAGAGCAATACAACCGTTCCCATATCATCAGGATAAGTCGGGAAATCCGGAATTTCATAAATATTTTCTTCATTTTGGCTCATATAGAAACGCAAAACACCTTCTTTACTTGTTGTGAAAGCTAAATATGTTTCGGGATAAAAATACTTGTTTTCTTCCGATAAAGGTGAAATTTGAATAATGCTGTCCGGATTATCAGCATCTCTTTTTGCCAATTGCAAATTGACCAAATCAATCGGGAATGAAGTCTTGTTATACAATTCAACAAAGTCGTTGCCTTCGGGATAAGCGTTAAAAAGTATTTCGTTAATTGCAATATCATTTGCTTTAGGAGTATAATACGAAAACTTTAAAGTCGTGTTGTTCATCGTGTTACCGTTAATGTCTTTTATTCCGGAAACCGTTAAAGATATTTCTTTTCCGTCGGGAAAATTATCGGCAAACTGTAAATGTACAATCGTTGTGTCAATAGTTTCTCTGACGGCGGATTCCGGATTACCGAGAGCATTATCGCAAAAATAATTGTTAATTTCCGCAGCACTTGTATAATCCGGTGTTTCGGAAAATTCAAGTTTAAGGCGTTTTTCGTCTTTTACCCAAAGTGCAACCGGATGAATACGGCGATATGTGAAATCGTAAGCCGTTGTTTGCATAATATTTCCGCAATTGTCGGTAATGTTTTCTATCATTAGTTCATAGGGCTGTTTGTCTGCAAATTCCGTTGAAAATAAAAGATGAACTTTTGTTTTATTATTTGTATCGACATAAGCCGACGAGGGATTTCCGATACCGTTATTTATCGTGTAATTTTCGGGAATAATACCGGTTTCGAGGTTTACTTTTTCATTAAAAGACAGAATTATCCGGTTTGAAGAGATAATCTCCGCAGAAATTAATTCCGGCGGTGTATTGTCTTGATTTGAAGTAAAAACGGAATTTTTTTGTCCGGGAGTTCCGCCTGCCTGATTTACAGATGCCGCCCAGTTGTCGGCTTCGCCGCAAAAATTTGTCGGGTCAATACGTTCCAATGACCAGCCGCCGTTGTCTTTGTCGGGGTCGTTATACCAAGTATCGTCGTAAGTTAATTCTTCGATAATCGTACGGTCGGGCATCATTAATTTCATATTTCTGCCCGAAGCAATAATATCACTTGATGTTAAAAAATCAACAACATTTCCGTAAGGAGAAAAAAGATTTTTTTTGCCTTCTTCGCAAAGAATTAAATATTCGCCGGATTTTAGGGTAATATACGGGAAATTTCTTTCGGACTGACCTTCGGAAAGAAAAATCCAACCCGTTAAATCAATATCGTAATCGGAAGTATTGTACAGTTCAATATACTGTTCGGCAGGCAGCGAAACCGGTGCCGGATTTATATCTGCCATTATTTCGTTAATAACAATATCAAAAGGATGCGGGATATAATATAAGAAATCAAGATTTGCCGTATTCATAACGTTTGCATTAATATCCTGAACATTTTGAACGGAAAGTGTATAAGGTTGTTCAAGCGTAAAATCGGAAGAAAATTGCAGATTGACGATTTTATCGTCGGTGCTGCTGACAATGGCAACGGAAGGTGAGCCGATACCGCCGTTAACGGAATAGTTTGATGGGTTTTCCGCTGTTGCCGGGTCAACTTTTTCCGAAAAATGAATACGCAATTGGTTTGCAGACATTACTTCAACAGTTTGCGGATAAATTTTTGTATATTCAAAACTTCCCGTATAAAGGGTCATTAAATTATCGCAATTGTCGTGAATATTTTGTATTTGAACAGTATTTGTTCCTTCCGGAAAATTATAGGCAAAAAACAAATCAGCCAGTGAAGCATCGTCGGCATCTTGTACGGCAGAAATCGGATTTGTATTTGAATTTAAAGTATAATTTGTAATATTTTCCGCATCCGATAGTTTGACTTTTTCTGAGAAATGTATTTTTAATTGTTTTGATGAAACATATTCAATTTCAGAAATATCCGGAGCCGTATTATCCGGATTTGAGGCGAAAACGGAATTTTCTCTTCCGGGTGTTCCGCCGGTATAATCAACAGTTGCCGACCAATTGGTTTCACCGCTGCAAAAGTTTGTCGGGTCTATCCGTTCCATCGACCAGCCGCCGTCATCTTTGTCTGTATCGTGATACCAATCTTTTGAGTATGTAATGTCTTCAATTACGGTTCCGTCGGATGATTTTATTACCAGTCTTTTTCCGGTAATTGTAAGTTCCGAAGGGTTCATAATTCCTATTGTTGTTCCGTAAGGAGCCAAATCCGCTTCGGCAATATCTTCACAAATAATGGCATAGCCGCCTGCCGTAATCGTTTTTGAAGGAAAAATTTTCGGTGTGTTTGTTCCTATTGTTAAAGTCCAACCGGTAAGGTCTATGTCTGTCGGTGAGTTATTGTAAATTTCAATGTATTCGTGTGCCGGAATTGCTTCGGGTGCCGGGTTTACATCGTTCATTATTTCATTTATAACGACATCAAAAGGTTGTGTTACGTAATAAGTAAACGGTTGGTCGGTCGTATTCATGGTATTCCCGGATATATCCTGAATATTGTTTACTGTAAGCGTATAATTTGTGTAATTTGTAAATGTATTTGAAAATACCAATTGAACCTGACTGTGATTTGAAGCGTTTAAAGTTGCCGAAGACGGGTTTCCTATTCCGTTATCAACACTGTAATTTCCGACATTTTCCGCACTTGTTTGTTCTAAATTTTCATTAAAATCAATCGTTAACGTATTGTCGGATGTTACCGTAATATTTTGAATAATCGGAGGGTCTGTATCGGAAGCTCCGGTTAAGGAAACATCATCCAGCCAAAATTCGCCTGCTCTTGTTGAAGTAAATTCAAAATACGCACCGAAATAAGAGGCATTATTAAATGTATTATCCGTTGCCGTGCCTCCGGAAATCAAATTGTCAAAGCCGCCGTCAGTATCATATTCTGTTGTCCACATTCCGGTTGAAGATCGTGTAATTCGAACACCGACGGTTGCACTGTTAGGCCATTCGAAAGGGGTTTTTATAAGAGCGGTAAAACTTCCTGAAGAAATTTTCCAAAGCGTTAAGGTGTCATCGGTTCCGGTAAGGTTCACACCGAAAGCATAGCCGTTTACGGCTCCGGATAAATCCTGAATATCGGAAAAAAGATAAACACCGAAATTATTACTGCCGGAAGGATTCCATGCTCCGTTTTTAAAGTTAAATTGCCAAACGGTTTCTCCTCCGTTTACGGAAATTCCGCTGATATTATGAGTTATAAAACTTGCTCCGGCAACATTGTCAAGATTATGTTTTAAAGAATAGTTACCTGTTATAGGACTTGTTGCGGATGCAGCCCAGTCTCCCGGAGTTCCTTCCGTCCAACCGACAATATCACCGTCTTCAAAATCGTCATTAATTTGGGCATAATTCAGGAAAGGGAAAAGGAAAAAAAAGAAGAAAACTAAATTTTTCATAAGATTTTAAAATAAAGTTCGGAATAGAATTATAATTTTGCTTAAAGTTTCAAAATTAACACTTTTGAACGAAAAACAATTTATCTTTAAAATTAATTTATAATGAAAGTTGCAATTATCGGGGTTACCGGTTTGGTAGGAGAGGTTTTATTAAAGGTTCTTGAAGAAAGGCAATTTCCTGTTTCAGAACTTATTCCGGTTGCTTCGGATAAATCTTCGGGAAAAGAAATTTTATTTAAAGGGAAAAAATATAAAATACATTCGATTACCGATGCCGTTCAAAAAAATCCTCGAATTGCAATTTTCTCGGCAGGTTCCGACATTTCTGTAAAATATGCACCCGAATTTGCAAAAAAAGGAACTTTTGTAATTGATAACTCTTCGGCTTGGCGAATGCACTCTGATAAAAAAATGATTATTCCGGAAATTAACGGAGATTTTCTCACAAAAGACGATAAAATTATTGCCAATCCGAATTGTTCAACCGTTCAAATGTTAATGGTTTTATTTCCTTTGCATAAAGAATACGGCATTAAACGGGTCGTTGTTTCAACCTATCAGTCGGTAAGCGGAACCGGAAAAAATGCCGTGCAACAACTAAAAGACGAACGCATAAATATTCACGGCGAAAAAGTTTATCCGCACAGGATTGATATGAATTGCCTTCCGCATTGCGACGTGTTTACAAAAAACGGCTATACCAAAGAAGAAGATAAATTGGTAAATGAAACGCATAAAATTTTAAGCAGAGAAATTAACCTGACGGCTACTGCTGTGCGAGTTCCTGTTATCGGCGGGCATTCCGAATCGGTAAATATTGAATTTAAAAAGGATTTTGAATTAATTAAAATTTATAAACTGTTGCAAAATATGCCGGGTGTTACGGTATATGACGAGCCGGAAAATAATATTTACCCCATGCCGATAGTTTCCGAAGGAAAAAATGAGGTATTTGTAGGCAGAATAAGGCGAGATTTTTCGCAGGCAAACAGTTTAAATTTGTGGATTTCAGCAGATAATTTACGAAAAGGTGCCGCAACCAACGCCGTTCAAATTGCAGAATTGTTAATAAAAAATAATTTTATAAAAAAATGAGAGTCGTAATACAAAGAGTAAAAGGTTGCTTTGTAAGCATAAACGGAGAAATAAAATCAAATATCGGAAGCGGTTTGTCGGTTCTTGCGGGTTTTGAAAATGAAGATACGGAAGAAGATTTACTTTGGACGGCATCAAAAATTTCAAATTTACGCATTTTCGATAATAATGAGGGTGTTATGAATTTATCGTTAAAAGATATAAACGGTGAAATGCTGATTGTCAGCCAGTTTACCCTTCATGCCAAAACAAAAAAAGGCAACCGACCCTCCTATATAAAAGCGGCAAAACCGGCTATTGCAATACCGTTGTATGAAAAATTTATCAAATTTTGCGAAAAAGAAATCGGGAAAGAAATACAAACGGGAGAATTCGGTGCCGATATGCAAATTTCTTTGATAAATGACGGTCCGGTAACAATAATAATTGACAGTAAAAACAAAGATTTATAAAAAAGTTGTATATTTAATTTTTAAAAAACAAGAAAATGAAGAAAATAATATTAATGATTGCATTATCCGTATTTGTTTTTTCGTCGTGCTGTGATGAAAAAGAAGTAAAAACCGAAAAAGAAATAATTATTAACAAAGATTCCTCGGAAATTTCAAATGCCGAACATCAGGTTATGGCAACTTTGTGGTTTCAAAAATCGGCGGAAGCCGAAGCTGCCTATTTGCAAACCTATAATTTTGCAAAAATAATTTTTGACCGAAATTTGAAAAAAGACCGATTTAAATTGAAAAAGAAAAAACCGAAAGCAATAATTACCGATATTGACGAAACCGTATTGAATAACAGTCCGTACAACGCACGATTAATCGAAAACGGCGAACATTTTACAAAAGAAAGCTGGACAAATTGGGTTAAAGAGAAAAAAGCAAAGCCACTGCCCGGTGCACTTGATTTTATGAACTATGCCAAAGAAAAAGGCGTTGAAGTTTTTTATGTT
>CAZCPV010000064.1:0-13052 GCA_964500765.1 uncultured Draconibacterium sp. | reverse complement strand
CTTCCGTTCCGCCTACATCGGTAACAATAACAGGCAGCCCGCAAGCCATAGCTTCGAGCAGAGCATTGCTCATTCCTTCGTTATATGAAGGCAGAACAAAAATATCTGCCTCTCCGTATTTTTGCGGCATCTTTTCTCCGGCAATATAACCGGAAAAAATAATATTTTCTTCAAGTTTATATTTCTTGACCACATTTACATAATTATCTTTTTCGTCCCCTTCTCCTATAAAATCAACTTTAATTTTTATATTTTCTTTTTTTAATTTTGAAACTGAGTTTATCAATATGTCCTGTCCTTTACGTTTAATAAGCCGTGCAGGACAAATAATTTTAAGTGTATCGGTCGGCTGTTTTTTTTCGGGTTTAAATTTTTCGGTGTCAATTCCGTTATAAATAATTTTAATATTAAGCTCGGAATTGATTTTCTTAATCATAATTTTTTCGGTTCGGCATTTTGCAATAATCAACTCTGCTTTTTTCCATATTAATTTTATTAAAGGAGAAATAATTTTATAAATAAAAGAGTATCTTTTTTCAAAACCGGGAATATCCGGACCGCCTACCCTGACCGCATAAGGAGTTTTTTTGAAAATTTTCAGAAGTAAAGCGGGCAAACCTGAGGGAACTGCCGACCAAACAAAAATTATATCATATTTTTTTCTCTTGTAAAGTTTAAATCCCTTAAAAGTTGCTTTTATTGCATATTTTATCAGTTCAAAATTTGAAGCGTGATGAATATTTTTTTTCCCGACAGGGAGTTTAAAAATTCGGATATTCTCGGAGAATTGTTCAAATTCCGTATTTTTATTTACAGATGAAGTTATCAGGTCTATATCTAAATCCGTAATATTCTTAAAAATATTGAAAAGTTCAAAATTAACAGTGCCTGTTCCGCCGCCGAGCGGAGGAAATTCGTTATTGAACATCAAAATTTTCATTCAAAATTTTTTGTTTCGCTGATAACATATAAAGGTCTTTGCCTTACGTCGTCATAAATTTTCCCGATGTATTCGCCGATTATCCAGAACAGCATAAACATAAATCCCATAAAAATAAACAGAATTACAACCAACCATTTGTAAAGGTGATAATAAACTCCGTTTACCAAAACATCAAATACCTGATACAACAGCAAACCGAAACCGCTTATCGTACTTATCAGACCCAGTAAAAAACCGATTCTTAAGGGCAACATCGAAAAATTAAAAACACCGTCCATTCCGAGTTTTGCAAGTTTTCCGAGAGTATAGTTTGATTCGCCTTTTTGCCTGTCGGGGCGTTGATAATCTACAAAATCATGTTTAAAGCCCGTCCACGCAACCATACCTCGCAGGTATCTGGAATGTTCGGGCATTTGATTGATTTCGGATAAAACTTTTTGGTCAACCAAGCGAAAGTCCCCGACATTTTTAGGGATGTCAATGCGGGTAAATTTGCTCATTATTCGATAGTATATTTTTGAACCCAAGCGTTTTATAAAATTGTCTTTACGAAAATTTTGTCGTCTGGCATAAACGATATGGTTTCCGTCTTTCCATTTTTCAATCATTTGTTTGATAACTTCCGGCGGATCTTGCAAATCACAGTCCATTGAAATAACGGCTTTGCCCGATGCAAATTTCAAACCGGCGGAAAGTGCTGCCTGATGCCCGAAATTTCGGCTTAAATTCAGGTATTTTATCCGTTTGTCTTTTTCCGTTAACTCATTTAAAACGGTAAGTGTTTTATCTGTGCTTCCGTCATTAACGAAAATCAATTCCCAATTATCCCCGAAACCGTTCATTAAAGTAATGATGCGTTCATATAATAAAGGAATATTTTTTTCTTCGTTGTATGCCGGAATTACAAATGAATATTTCGGCTTGTCAATCATCAGTTTTGTAATTTTACTACAAATTTAAAAAAAGATATGACTTTATTGAAATTGATTTCGTTGCATGTAACAAAAAATAAATTTCAGAATACTTTTGTCGGTTCAAAACCGTATTTCGTATCTTTTTTTTGTTCGTTAATTGACCTTTTTGTTCATTTCGGAAAAATCGGGAAATTTGATGTTAAACCTTAAGGTAATTTCGATGTCAAAGTTCCGAATATAATTAAATAAATTAAATATTATGAAGAGATTGTTATTAATCGTGTTCCTTTTACCCGGAACCGTATTATTTGCTCAAGGGCATTATCCCGGAGCAGGAATGAACAGAGAAAACATGCCGAAAGATGCTTCGGTAAAAGGAACGGTTAAAGGTGAAATGTCAAAATTACCCGTTAAATTTGCAAATGCCGCATTGTTCAGTTTAAGAGATTCTTCGGTTGTTGCCGGAGCCGTTGCCGATGAAAACGGAAATTTTATTATTGAAAATATTCCGTACGGAAGGTATTATCTGGTAATTGATTTTATCGGGTTTTATAAAAAGACAATATCGGGAATAAAACTTTATCCGCAAAAGAAAGAGTTTGATGCAGGTGTTATTATGTTAAAAGATGCTTCCGAAAATATTGATGAGGTGGTTGTCAGCGGAGAACGAAATCAGGTGGAATATAAAATAGACCGGAAAGTTGTAAATATTTCCAAAGATATAAACTCATCGGGCGGTACTTTGGTTGATGCCCTTGAAAATGCCCCGTCGATACAGGTTGATATTGACGGAAACGTTACAATGAGAGGGAGTTCAAATTTTCAGGTTTTGATAGACGGAAAACCGACGGTTTTAGATGCGAATGATATTTTACAACAAATACCGGCATCGGCTGTCGAAAATGTAGAAATTATTACCAATCCTTCCGTAAAATTTGACCCTGACGGAACCACCGGAATTATCAATATTATAATGAAAAAAACGCATAAAAGCGGCTTTAACGGTATTGTAAATGCTTCAATAGGAACCGGCGACAAATATTCCGCCGATTTTTTATTCAATATCAGAAGAAAAAAAGTCGGCTTTTATTTCGGGGCTAACTACGGCGACCGGTCGAGTTACAGCACGGGGAATTCATTAAGAACAACAAGTAATAATGACACAACGGATTATTTGTCTTCCGACTCAAAAAGAACGCATGCACGAAAATATTATTCCGTAAAAGGGGGTATCGATTTTTATTTGAACAAAAAAAATACTTTGTCTTTTTCGGGCAGATACGGTTATTTCGGCTTTAAAATGAACAGTTTTTCGGATATTTCGGAATACACATCTCCGAAAGCCGTTGATTTATATACCGTAAATGACGGACGCTTTGAAATCGGCGGCGGTTTTTATTCCGCAACGACAGATTTTACGCATAATTTTGCAAAAAAAGGACATTCCCTTGTTTTTTCCGTTGATTATTCGGTGAGAAGCGGCGGAATAGATAATACGGTAGGGATTATTGAAACCGATAAAAATTTCAATGAAAATTTTTCGGAAACAAAATACAGAACCTTTCAAGACAGAGGCAGAGATCGAGTGAGAGCAAAAGTTGATTATACTTTGCCGATAAACGAAAAAAGTAAATTTGAAGCGGGTTATCAAGTAAGGTTGCTTAATGCGGGCGGCGATTATATTTATGAAGATTTTACCGGCGGCGATTGGATCGAAAATACAAGTTTAAGCAACGATATGATTTTTACCAGAAATATACATTCGTTATATACAAGTTATTCCGGAGAATTTGCAGGAATCGGTTTTATGGCGGGTATCAGAGGCGAATATACCGATAGGATGATAAACCAACTTACAACCGGAGAAGAATATCCGATAAATCGTTTTGATTTTTTCCCGAGCTTGCATTTTTCAAAACAAATAAGTAAGACAGACCAAGTTCAATTGAGCTATTCAAGAAGGGTAAATCGTCCGCGACACTGGTATTTGAATCCGTTTTTAAGCTATACGGATGCATATTCCGTAAGACGGGGAAATCCGGGTCTTCTCCCGGAATTTATTGATTCTTATGAACTTTCATACAACAAACGAATTAAAAAATCAATTGTTAATATTGATGCGTATTACAGACAAACAAATAATTCGATAAACAGAGTTCAGGAATTATACGGAGATGATAAAATTTTATACACATTTGATAATTTGAACAAAGAATATGCTTACGGTTCGGAAATTTCGGGAAATTTAACGCTTACGAGAAAATGGAGAATGTTTGCGAATATCAATTTATATAAATTTAATTTAGAGGGTGAAACGGCGGGCGTAACCACCGATTTAAAGAGTTTTAACTATGATATGAAACTTAATTCAACCTATATGTTTACCAAAAACAGCCGGTTACAAATTAACGGTTTTTACAATGCACCGACGGTAACGGTGCAAGGCAGCAGAAAAGCATTTTATATTGTGTCGGCAGCTTATCGTCAGGAATTTTTTAAAAGAAAATTTTCTGTTGTTTTGAGGGTAAACGATATTTTTAAAACCGGAAAATATATTACGGATACCGAAGGTATCGGATTTACTTCTTACAGTGAAATGCTGAGAGAATCGCCTGTTTTTATGTTAAGTTTGAGTTATAAAATTAACAATTATAAGCAAAAACGCGGCGAACGAAATGATGATATGGATATGGAAGGCGGAATGATGTAATACTAAAATTTCTGCTAAAATAAAAAAACGAGGATTGAAATCAGTCCTCGTTTTTTGTGTTTCAAGAATTGTTAATTAATGATTGTGTCCGTGAGTATGAACATGTCCGTGTTCTAATTCTTGTTTTGTTGCTTCTCTTACGGAAAGAATTTTTCCCGTAAAGTATAAATTCTCTCCGGCTAAAGGGTGGTTAAAATCAAGTTTTACGGTATCGTCCGTTAAAGAAATTACTTGACCGTTAAATCGGTTTCCTTCATTATCCTGAAGCGGTATAACATTTCCGACGGCTAATAAACCGTCTTCGATTTTACCGTCTTGCATAAATACATTCATCGGAACATCGGCAATATTTTCTTCATTTCTGAGCCCGTAACCTTCTTCGGCTGTTAGCATAAACTCAAAAGTATCTTCTGCCGACAGATTTGCCAAATTTTCTTCAAATTTCGGAAGCATCATACCGCTGCCGTATATAAAATCCAAGGGTTGATTTTCATTAGCTGCATCAATAACTTCACCGTCTTTTCCGGTAATTTTTAATTCGTATGTCAATGATATGACGTTGTTTTTTTCTGCTTTCATTATATTATTTTAAAAAATGAGCGGCAAAGATATGCTTTTTACCGAAAAAACCGTTAATATTGAGAACTAAATATCCGTTTATATGAAAACATTGGTTGTGGGTGCAAGTCCGAATCCTTCACGTTATTCGAATAAAGCCGTTCGTTTATTAAAAATGTACGGTCATGAAGTTGTCCCTTTGGGGATACGAGACGGTGAAATTGACGGGTTGAAAATTATAAAAGGGAAACCCGATATTTCCGGAATTTATACCGTTACGCTGTATGTCGGACCGGCAAGGCAGCCCGATTATTATGAGTATTTACTCGGTATGAAACCGAAAAGAATTATTTTTAATCCGGGTACGGAAAATGCGGAATTTATTCGTCTTGCCGAAAAGCAAGGCATTGAAACGATTCAAAATTGTACTTTGGTTATGCTTAATTCGGATTTATACTGAAAAAACCTGCCGGGAGGCAGGTTTTTTTATTTCCCTTTATTTTATCGAATTATTTTTTCCTTCCGCCTTTCAACTTTTCTTGCCGTTCTTTTAATTCTTCCCATCTATTTTCTGCCGCCAGTTTTGCTTGCTCGGGCCAGGTTTCCGGATCATGAATTGAATACCTTTTTCCGCCTTTTTCCAAAAGAATTTCACGTATTTTTTCCGGATTTGAATTTGACAATAATTTGAATGTTCCGATACCTGCATCATTCAGAATAGAAGCTATTTTAGGTCCTATTCCCTCAATTTTTTTCAGATCATCCGGTTTTATTTTTGTTTTTACTTTAGCTTTATTTTTTACTTTGGCTTTGGTTTTCGGTTTAGATGCAGAAACCAAGCTTTCAGGTTTTTTTGATATTGCGTTTTTTGCCAGTTCAATATCCGATAAAGTTAATTTTCCTTCACAGTCAATCAGTAATTTTTCAATTTGTTTTTTCTCTGCTTCAGCTTTACGTTTTTCGGTTTGGCAATCAATAAGCATTTTTTCGTTTTTATTGTAATCGGCTTGTAAACGGTTATTTTTATCTTCCAAAGCGGCTATGTATCCCTGCAATTCCGAAATTTTATCTTTTCGTAATAACCAACCGATAAAAAAACCGAGTATTGCTGCTCCGAGAAGCAATAAAATAATTTCTAAAATATGTCCTCCCATGGTTTTATGTTTAATTATTAATAAGTCTGATTACGGCACGCCTGTTTTGTTTTCTCCCTTTTTGGGTTTTGTTGTCTGAAACGGGGTCTTTTTGTCCTTTTGAAGAAGTTTCAATCCGGCTTTTATCAATCCCTTTTTCAAGAAGTTTTGATTTCAGAAATTCTGCCCGTTTTTTTCCGACAAGGAAATTTGCTTCGGGTGTTCCTGTGTTGTCGGTGTATCCGGTTATAAGGATTTTGGCGGAAGCGTCTTTTTCAAAATATATTTTTAAATTTTCGGCAAATTCATTAAAATCATTTTCAATATTTGAATTTACGGAAGCGTTTTTTCGGAATCCGCTTAACGTGTATCCGTCGGCTAATTTTTCTTTCAGCTTGTTGATTACGGAAATTGTATCTTTTTCTGTTTTTTCGTTTTGACTTTTGTCCTTGTCGGGCGAGATTATTATTTTTTTACTTTGATTTTGTTTGTTTTCGGAAACAATTTCGGTTGTTTGTTTGTCGCAGTCTTTTTTTATTTTACAAACATACCAATAAGTTGACGCACCCGACCAAAGAATTAAAAGGACGGCAAATAATCCGGATGATGCTTTCATAACGAAGATATTTTACAAGAAATTTTCGGACATACAATAGTACGTAAAATAAATTAAAAATCCAAGCAAAATTAAATTTATTTATTCTAATTATCAGATAATTATAAGAAATTGTTACAATAAATCATCTCTGAAATGGAATATTTCGTTTATGCTTAATTCTTTTCGAAGCAATTGGTCTAACGAAAGCTTAAAATAATCGGCAATTTTTATCAGCGTATCAATTTTCGGTTCGGCTCTGCCTTCTTCGTAAGACCCTACGGCTGTTCTTTTTAAATTGAATAATTCGGCAAATTCGGTTTGAGTCATCTTTTTGCTTATTCTTATTTTTCTGATATTTTTGCCGATATATGACATAATTTTGTGTAATTATGCGTTTTGTTTATTTCCAAAGATAAAATTTCAGGTTTAATGAAACAATTTTTTTTAATATTATTTTCGGTTATATTTTTTGTATCGTCCGGATTTTCACAAAAAATTGCGGGAAGCGATATTCGTTTGGCGTATCAATATTACCAAAATAAAGATTACGATAAAGCCGAAGTATTGTTTAAAAAAATATCGAAAAATTCAACAATTAAAGTTTACTATACTTATTATGTTAATTGCTTAATTGAGCAAGGAAAATTTGATATTGCCGAAAAATCAATAAAAAAACAAATTCGCATACATCGAAACGATCCTTCGTATTATGTTGATTTGGGCTATCTTTATAAAAGACAAAATCGTTTTGATGAGGCGAAAAAAATTTATGACAAAGCATTAAAAAAAGTAACGGGAAACTCTGTTTCAATTCGTTCGACGGCATCGGCATTTATACAACGCAGAGAATATGAATATGCCGAGAAAACTTATTTAAAAGGTCGCAGAATAACCGGTGAGGATTTTCGCAGCGAGTTGGCAAATCTTTATGCCGCACAGCGAAAATACGACAAAATGATTAACGAATATCTGGATTGGCTTGATGAAAACAACCGAAATTTAACCGTTGTCGAAAATCGTATGCAATATTTTATTGACAAAGATATTGATGACGAATTTTCGGATATTTTAAGAAAAGAGCTTTTAAAACGTATTCAAAAACTAAATTCTTCCATTGTTTTTAACCGTATGTTGATATGGTATTTTATGCAAAGAAAAGAGTTTTCGCAGGCATTGGTTCAGGCAATTGCCGCGGACAAACGAGTTAATTCTTCCGGAAAACAAATTTTAAATATTGCCGAAACGGCAAAATCAAATAAAGATTATTCGACGGCACTTAAAGCTTATGATTATGTTATTTCAAAAGGTACCGGAAGACCGTTTTTTATTGAAGCAAATGTCGGGAAATTAAATGTTTCGTATTTAAAAATTGTAAGCGGAGAAGTTGTTTCGCAAGAAGCTGTCGAAAAACTCGAAAAAGATTATATTCAAACTTTACATCGTTTGGGAATCGGCTTTAATACCATTCAAAGCGTAATTGATTTGGCTCATTTGAAAACATTTTATCTGAATAAACCGAAAGAAGCCGAGGACTTATTGAACAGTGCCTTGGCTTTGACCGGACTGGACAGTCGTTTGGCTGCACGTTGCGAAATTGAACTCGGCGATGTGTCGGTGTATGAAAATAATTTGGATTTGGCGGTGTTGACTTATGCAAAAGTTGAACTTGAAAATAAAGGAAATTTGCTAGGAGACGAGGCAAAATTGAAAAAAGCAAAAACAGCTTATTTTGCACAAAATTTCAGGTGGGCAAAGGCACAATTTGATGCTTTAAAAGAAAGCACGTCGAAACCGGTTGCCAATGATGCCTTGTTTTATTCCTTACTGATTGACGATAATACCGAAGGCGACTCGTTGCAGGGGGCACTTAAAATGTATGCGGCTGCCGATTTATATTTGTTCAGAAATAAAAAAGATTCGGCTTTAATTTTGACCGATTCTTTGTTGAAAAAATTTCCCGGGCATCAAATTACCGATGAGGTGTATCTTATGAAAGCAAAAATTTATGTTTCGGAAAAAAACTATTCGGAAGCCGAAAAATGGTATAAAAAAATTATTTCGGAATATGCTTATGATATTTTAGCCGACAGGGCAATGTTTGAATTGGCTTTGATGTACGAAGAAAAATTAAATGATAAAGAACAAGCTGCCGAATTTTATAAACGTCTTATGCTTGAACATCCGGACAGTATATTTGTTTCGGAAGCACGAAGACATTTCAGAAAAATAAGAGACGGCAGCAGTTGACGTATAAAAAAACTCTGCAAATCACCGATAAGCAGAGTTTTAAAATATACAACATTACGAAAAAATTTATTTTGTTAATGCTTCCAATGTGTCTTCAATATAACCGGGTGTACTTACGATTTTCATAAATTGCCCCATAGAAAGTTCCGGCCAATGAAGTGCCAAACGATATTTTCCGTGAAGCATTAAAACTTTTTTCCCGACAACAATAAGTTCGTAGGGCATGGCTGCAATATGGTCTTCGCCGATAACGGGTAAAAAATATGCTTCGCCGTCTTCTTTGTCTTTTAATGCAACACCGTAAATTGCAATTTGCGATTTATTGAATTTTAAACGATAAACTCTTGCCGTATGTCCCTTGCCGGCTTTCAGGTTTTTTTCGATGGTTTCGCAGGCATTTTCAAAACTCGGCATTACGTTTAATTCAACCGGATCGGTGAAGTAGGGCATTCCCATCATATAGTGATATTTTTTTAATTCGCTTTTTGAAAGTTGTCCGCCGAATCCTTTGAAACCGGTACCCGCAGATTTTAATATTTCATGAGTTTCGTCTGAAATGACTTTTAATTTAGCGTAACTTCCGGTTGTATTTCTGAAATAAGCATAGAAAA
Organism: uncultured Draconibacterium sp.; assembly: GCA_964500765.1. GTDB lineage: Bacteria > Bacteroidota > Bacteroidia > Bacteroidales > JAADGE01 > JAADGE01. The sequence goes on along the minus strand of CAZCPV010000064.1, from coordinate 3,338 downwards.
TATATTCCGGATTTAATAAACTGACTGTTACGGTATTTCCTTTTTTTATAATCCCGAATTTTAAAACACTTGCCAACGCTTTGTGTGTTTTTCCGTAAATTGCCAATGCGTATAATTGTTTTTTTGTAAAAGCAATAACGTACATATTTGCTTTTCCTTCGGGATGATAAGCTCCGAGATACATAAAATCGTGCGATTTAAGTTGTTCTTTCAATTTTGCGGCAACATCGGTAACCGTTCCGCTTGTCGTTACTTTGTAGTAAGCAAATAATTTGTCTTGCGATTTTGCATTTATCGAGACAAATAATGCAATTACGATAATCAGAGATTTCGTTAAGAATTTCATATTCATTTTATTTAAGTTTAAATATTTACATAGTACAAAGTTTCGATATGTCGAGAAATAAAACAATGACATAAATCATCTTTTATAAAAGCGTTAAAAATTTATTTTAACTTTGAAAGTTGAAAATTAAAACGGAATTTAATTAAAATGGCAGAAAAAGAAATTGTTGCAGGCATTGATATCGGCGGAACCAATACGGTTATCGGGCTTGTTGATAAAACAGGGAAGGTAATTTCGGAAACCGCAATTTCGACAAGAGAATATGATACCTTTGAAAAATATATCGATTTTATTGTCGGAAAAATAAAGATGTTATGCAACACAGGCGGATATAATTTAAGAGGTGTCGGGATAGGTGCTCCCAACGGAAATGTTTTCAGGGGAACAATTGAATATGCCGCAAATTTGGAGTGGAAAGGCATTTTGCCGATTGCCGATTTGCTGTTTCGCAAGTTAAATGTACCCGTTAAGGTTGCGAATGATGCTAATGCCGCCGCATTGGGCGAAAAATTATTCGGAAAAGGAAAGCATACGGATAATTTTATTGTGATTACGCTCGGAACCGGCTTGGGCAGCGGAATTGTTGCCGAAGGTAACTTATTGTACGGACACAGCGGATTTGCCGGTGAACTCGGACATGTTCCCGTAAAAGAAAACGGAAGACAATGCGGATGCGGCAAAAAAGGTTGCCTGGAAACCTACGTGTCGGCAACCGGAATTGTACGAACCGTAAAAGAATCGCTTTTAAACAGCAAAAAATCGAGTTTGCTGCGTAATGAAAATGTTGAAAACATAAATTCAAAAATGATTTTTGAATATGCACAAAAAGGCGATGCTCTTGCTCTTGAAGCGTTTGATTATACGGCTGAAATATTCGGAAAAGCATTAGCGGATTTTACGGCTGTTTTAAGTCCCGAAATTATCTTTTTGTTCGGCGGACTTGCAAATGCCGGTGATTTATTATTAAAACCTACCGAAAAATATATGAATGATAATTTATTGTCGGTTTATAAAAATACGGTAAAAATCGAATTGTCGGGATTAAAAAACGGCGAAGCGGCAATTTTGGGCTCAGCTGCTTTGGCTTGGTCGGAGATTGATTGATTTTTAAGACTCGGAAAGTCTATTGAGAATTTAATTTTATTCCGTCATCTTTAAAAGTAATCAATCGTTGCTTGTATAATGAACCGATTGCTTTTTTGAATGCTTTTTTGCTGATACCGAATAAAGATTTTATCATTTCCGGTGAACTTTTATCATTTGCGGCAATAAAACCTTTATTTTCTTCTAAAATTTTAAGTATTGTTTCCGAGATTCCGTCAATTTGTTCATAACCGGATTTTTGCAGCATTAAATCTATTTTCCCGTCGGGTCTTATCTTTTTTACAAAAGCTGTAAGGCGGTCGCCTTTTTTAATATTTTTAAATACTTCGTTTTCATACACTAAACCGGCATATTCATTTTCGATAATTGCTTTGTAACCGATATCCGTTTTGCTTTCTATAAGAATATCAACTTTGTCGTTAACTGCATAAGGAGGTGTTTCCGTATTTAGAAATTTGTTAATTTTAGCCGAAGCCGCCAATCGATTGGTTTTTTCATCGAGATAAATATAAACGATATAAGAATAACCCTCTGTCATATCCGTTTTTTGTTCTCTGAACGGTACTAACAAATCTTTTAAAATTCCCCAATCTAAAAAAGCCCCGAATTTATTAACGGCTTTTACTTTCAGAAAAGCAAATTCGTTGACTTTTGCAAACGGAGTTTCACTTGTGGCAATAAGTCTGTCTTCCGAATCGGAATAAATAAACACCTCAATTTCATCATCCGGTTTTGTACCTTCGGGAACATATTTTGAAGGCATCAGAATTTCACCTTCTTCTCCGCCGTCAAGATAAATGCCGAAATCAACTTCTTTAACAACTTTCAAAGTATTGTAATCACCGATTTTTATCATATTGTTAATTTTAAGATGTTCTTACTGATACTGTCATAAATTTTTTGTAATTCGGGCTTGTCTTTTAATAATTCCAGGTGTAAATTAAGAACAGTTTTGTCATTTCTGGCGGCAGGACCGGTTTGTATTTTTGCCGGGCTTTCGTTTTTAATTTTATTGAGTGTTTCTTCAATCAAAGGATAAAGGATATTAAAGTCAATATCTTTTTCGGCGAGTATTTCTTCGGCAAAAGTCAGTATTCGGTTTGTGAAATTATTGGCAAAAACGGCTGCCAGATGAATGTATTTTCGTTGTTCCGAATTAATATTGCGGACATCTTCGCTGATTTCGAGAGCAAATTTTCGAAGTTTGTTATAATTAAATCCGGAACTTGCTTCGATGCAAATCGGAATTGTTTTAAAATTAAGAATTTTATGTTTTGAAAATGTTTGCAAAGGATAAAAAACGCCGTAATTTGAAGAGAGTTGTTTCAGTATTTTTATATCAACGCTGCCGGCGGTGTGAACGCTTAAGTTATTTTCGATTTTTTTCTTTACTGTTTGATTTTCGCATAATTCCTGTATGGCATCGTCTTTAACGGCAATAAGATATAAGTCGGCATTTGTCGGGATATTTTCAAAATCGGAGGAATACGTACAATCTAATTTTTCGGCAAGTTGTTTTGCCGAATTTTCGGTTCGGTTGTGTATATGTAATTTTTTAATGCCTGCTTTGTGAAAAGCAAAAGCAAGGTTACTTGCAACATTTCCGGCACCTAAAATAACGATTTGATTTTCCGACATTTATAAATTGTTTTTGCAAAGTTATTATTTTTAAAGTTTTATAAAATAAAAATGTGCCGCTGAATTTGCGGCACAAAATAAAAAATATGAAACGTATTTATTCTGTCCTGTTTTGTCTTTTTTGTCAGAACATGTTGTATGACACAAAAATAAATTTTGCAGAATCGTTTTTTTTTTTTTCATTTTTGCAATGATAAAATAATTTTTTTACTAAAAATATTAAATTATTAACAAATTAAAAATATTATTA
>CAZCPV010000063.1:11266-13098 GCA_964500765.1 uncultured Draconibacterium sp. | reverse complement strand
GGAGATCAACCCACAGGAGAATGGGACCAAGTAAAAATTGATTTATTCGCACTTACTACTTCCGGATTAGATAATATTTCTGCCGGAGATATTGTAAAAGTGAGATTTTGGTTTGGGTCAGACGGTAGCTCAACTGACCCCGGTTGGTATATTGATGATTATGCAATATACGACCCGGCACCTTGCACGCAACCAACGGCACAACCTACAAATCTAACTCTAACACCCGGATACACAACAATTGACGGAACATTTTCGCCGGCAAATCCTGCCGCTGATGAATATCTTGTTGTGGTAAGCACCGACCCGACACTTTCCGGCGGCGACTTACCCGTTGACGGCACAAATTACAATGTAGGAGATGCTCTCGGTGACGGAACTGTGGTTGCTTCTTCTTCAAGCACAAGTTTTACGGCTACCGGACTCACAATGGGAACAACTTATTATTTCTTTATATTCTCATACAATACAACTGCTTGTGCAGGAAGGAATTATCTAACGACAAGTCCTTTAACAGGAAATGAAACAACCTATGATTGTTCATCCGGAACAGTGCCTTATCACGAAGATTTTGACGGCGTTTCAACACCAAGTTTACCTCCTTGTTGGACAATAGAAGATAATAGTGCTCCAAACGATGATTGGGTTTCTTATTCTTCGGGTTCAAGCTCTTCGCCTAATGATATGCACATAAGCTACGACAGCTCAAATCCGCTTGATGACTGGGCTTTTAGTCCGGGCTTAATTCTTTCCGGAGGAACTACTTATACATTAGAGTTTGTTTATAAAGCAGGAAGTTCTTCATATAATGAAAGTCTTGAAGTAAAATACGGAACAGCACAAGGTTCCGGAAGTATGACAACCACATTGTTTACCGACGCTTCCTTTAACCATACAGCATACCAATTAGTATCCGTAAACTTTACTCCCGGAAGCAACGGAACATATTATTTCGGCTGGCACGCATACAGTGCGAAAAATCAATATGGTATTTATGTTGATGATGTTTTTATTTACGAACCGGGACCGCCTACAATAACATCATTAAGTTCAAATTATCTTTATAAAGACCGAGGTAAACAAATAACAATAACCGGAACAAATCTCGGTTCGCCTACTTCCGTTGATATAGGAGGTGTTGCAGGAACTGTTGTTTCAGCGGTTTACGATGAGGCAGTTGTTACATTCCCTGCAGGAACATATCCAAACGGAACATTAACCTATACAACAGCTTTTGGGTCAACGACTACAACTGTTGATATCAGAGTAAGAAACATTATACCCGTTGATGCAAGTGCATCAGCCGATGCAGACGACCACCAAACCATAACAAGTGCCGTTGACGGACTTTATGCTTGGTACGGAAATACAGCTTTTAATGCAGGAGATTTGCCCGGCGAAAAAATAATACAAGTGATGACCGGAACTTATGCCGAGACGGTAGTTCCTAACACTAACTTAAATCCGGTTGCAACAGCAAAATTAACAATTGAAGCAAAACCCGGGCAACAACCGGATGTTAATGCCGCAGGAAATGCTTACGGTTTTGACATAAACCTTGATTATACAACAATAAAAGGTTTTGCAGTCCATAATGCAAATAATGATAATATTAGAAGTCAAGGAAATAACTGCCAAATAACATATAATGAATGTTATAAAGCAAGTTTGGCGGGAATAAGAGCTTATAATAATACAATTATTACCCATAATTTAGTTCATGAGAATACCTCTTTCGGAATTTATCTCGTAAGTGCAAATAATGCCGTTGTTGAGCAAAATACGACATATAAAAACGGTGGTGCACAAGGTGCAAGCGGATATACAAGAAC
>CAZCPV010000063.1:88-11166 GCA_964500765.1 uncultured Draconibacterium sp. | reverse complement strand
TGGGATGATATGGACGATGACAGTCATTCTCTTGACGGAAAAATACAATATGCTGTTATAGGAACTGCTCCTAACAGACGATTAATTGTTGTATGGTATCACAGAACACATTACAGGCACAGAGGAGATGCAGGAGCAAGTAATACAGATTATATTTCTATTGAAGCCAAAATTTTTGAAACAACGGGAGTTATTGAATTTCATTATAATGATTTGGTTTATGATACAGACGGAGATATTGCAGAGGATTACGATTGGTTCAGTTCTGCAACAGTTGGTATAAAAAAAGATGAAACAACTTATGATGAGTATCATTATTCGACAGAAGACGATCCGCCGCAAGTTGATGTTGACCATAATCTATTGGCTATAAGATATTCTCCTAATCCGTCAAGCGGAACAGAATTATATATTGCCGGAGGAACAGGAATTATTATGCAAAATAATATTATGCGAAGCATTGATGACGGCGGAACTTCTCCATACTACGTTATTCAAGCACCTGCCGGAGCAATTTCTGCATTTAATTATAATGATGTTTACAAAGGAACAAACACAAATCTTGCAAAAATAGGCGGAACAGATTACGCAGACCTCACAAGTTGGGGAATAGGCGGAAGCGGAAATATAGAAACAGACCCAAAATTTGTAGATCCGAACAACGGCGATTTTCATATAAAATCATCTGCTGCAGGTGCTTCATTTCACAACGGTGAATGGCCTCCGTTGACAGCAGGTGCAGGTGTTTGGACTGCCGATAATGACATTTCTCCAAATGTTGATACCGGAGACCCTGCTGCTGCATACAATCTCGAACAACCTGATAATGGTTCAAGATTAAACATCGGAGTTTACGGAAATACCCTGCAAGCAACAAAAACAGCAGTTCTCGTGGGAATATGGACAGGAGCAGTTGATACTGTTTGGAACGTGCCGAATAACTGGTCTGATGCTGTTGTTCCGACCGGAAGTTGTGTTACCGGACCCGGCTCTAATGCCACAATCCCTGATGTTTCAGCTGAATCGGGCAATTTTCCTTACATAAGTAACATTGCCGAAGTTGACGATATAACAATTGATGCAAATGCTTATCTTACTATTCTTCCGGATGCAGGTTTAACCGTTTGCGGAACTTTAACTAATAACAACGGTGTAAACGGTATTTTTATTAATTCAGATGCAACCGGCGACGGCTCTTTAATACATTCAACAGCCGGAGTTGATGCTACAATTTACAGGTATCTCGGAGGAACTCAATACCATTATATATCATCACCAATTTCAAACGCAACAACTGCCGCAATAGGAATACAAGGAGGAACTAATGGTGTTCAATTTTACGATTGGGACGCTACGATTTCTTGGGGAGGAATGGGAGCAACTCCGCCTTCTACCATTGATTATACTCCTTGGGATGTTAATAATCCTGTATCAGGAGCTTTAAATGTAGGAACCGGTTATGCCTATTATTATTATCCAAGCACATTAACATTTTCGGGAACAACAAATATTTCTAACTACACTTATACATTGCATAAAGCCGCAACAGGAACAGTAAGCGATCAAGGTTGGAATTTTCTCGGTAATCCTTACACCGCATCTCTTGATTGGGATGCCGTAGGTGCAGATTTGCCTAATAATTCAAATATAGAAGGTGCAGTATATTTATTTGATGATTCCGACGGTTCCGGTTCTCAGGCAAATTACAGATATTACGTTCCCGCTGACCCGGGAACCGGAGGAGCATACGGAATAGGAACAGGCGATGCAACGAAAAACATTCCGGTTGGGCAAGGTTTTTTTGTAAGAACAGCTACCGACGGCGAAAATATAACTATTAATGCCGCCAACAGGGTACACAGCACCCAAGATTATTATAAAGAAATTCATAATAACTTATTGAGACTTTCTGTGGAAAATGATTATTCAAGTGATGAGTTAATTGTCCGATTTATAAAACCGGCAAGCAAAAATTTTGATAAAAAATTTGATGCTCGCAAATTAATACCTTCAAATCCGGAAATACCACAAATATTTTCAATATTAAACGACGGAACAATGTCGGCAATTAACAGTATGCCCGAACTTAATAAAAGTTTTGACATTCCGTTAACATTTATTTGTGTTGAAGGAAATTTCAAAATAAAAATCAGTGAGTATAACTTTGAAGATGTAAGAATTTATCTTGAAGATAAATTAAAAAATAAGTCGATACTTTTATCACAAAATTCCGAGTATTCTTTTACACATCAAGGCGGTGTTTCTTCAGACAGATTTGTATTGCATTTTGTTAAAAATACAACTCCTTATATTAACGATTACATACCCGATCAATTTGCAACAAACAGTTTACCTTTTGAGTATACAATTAAAGAAAATGTTTTTAAAGATGATGATTTCGGTGATGTTTTGACTTATACGGCAAATTTAGCCGAAGGAGAACAATTACCGGAGTGGTTGCATTTTGACAGTAAAACAAGAACATTTTCATCTGTGTTGCCGCAAGTAGGTGTATATGAAATAACTGTAACAGCTTATGATTTATCCGGAGAAACTGTCGAAGATGATTTCATTTTAACAGTTTATAACTCCTATTCGGGAATTAACGATATTAAAAGCGATATTAAAATTTATCCGAATCCGAGCAAAGGTGTATTTAATGTTATTTCAAATAAGGATATTTCTCCTGAAATGATAAAAATTACTGATGTTACAGGAAAAGTTATATATTTAAGAAATGATGTTTCAAGTATTCCGAAACAGATTAAAATTTTAAATAAAAAAGCAGGAATTTATTTCTTAAATATTTATTTGGAAAACAAAACTCTTTATTACAAATTAGTTATTGAGTAATAACAATAACGGAAATACTCATTGGAATTATTTCATGTTTAAACTGCATAAATTTATTATTGATTATGAAGAGACATTCAGAAAATAACTGTTGATATTCGATATTCTTTAAATGGGAAGGATTACAAAAAAATGCTTGTTTTTAATTATGAATAGGGGGATTAACCGTTATGTTCGGGGTTTAAATGTATTTCTTTAAAAGATTGATTAATTCATCTTTTTTTATGGGTTTTGTGATGTAGTCATTGCAACCGGCATCAAAACTTTTTTGTTTTTCGTTTTCAAAAGCATAGGCAGATTGAGCGATAATCGGCAAATCGGCAAATTGTTTTTTTATTTCGTAAGCAGCAAAATTTCCGTCTTTCCCGGGAAGTTGTATATCCATCAATACTAAATCGAAATCAATATCTTTGACAATTTCAACGGCTTTAGCAGCTGTATTTACGTGATGAATATCCATATTGTATTCATCTAAAATTTCGACAAAAAAGGCAAAATTTACGGGGTCGTCTTCTACAATTAATAATTTTTTCCCTTCCAAATCTGTTTCCGAACTGTCTGCAATGTCGGTTGTATAATCTTTTGCTTTTTCGTAAGGAACGGTAAAATAAAATACCGAGCCCTTGTTTAGTTCGGATTCAGCCCAAATTTCACCGCCGAGCAGTTGTGTGCAGGATTTTGAAATTGTGAGTCCCAGACCCGTTCCGCCGTATAATTTTTCGGTTGCGGCAGTTGCCTGGTTAAAACGTTCGAAAATATCGGATAATTTATTTTTTTCAATGCCTATACCCGTATCCTTAACGTAAAATTTAACTGTCTTCTTTTCAATTGTATAACCGAATTCTATAAAGCCGTTTTCCGTAAATTTTAAAGCATTATTAATTAAATTTGACAGAATTTGTTTTAATCGGGTTTCGTCGGTATAAATAACCGGTTCTTTTTTTTGATTCGGGGTGTTCAGTATTAATTTAATATGGTGCTTTTGTTCCGATGTTTTATAGGATTGAAAGAATGTATATTGTTCTTCAAGCAAATCGTTGATATAAACAGGCGTTTTTGTGATATTAAATTCTCCGGCATCTAATTTTGAAATATCAATAATATCATTAATAATATTAAGCAAATGATTTCCGCTTTTATTGATAATATCCGTGTATTCTTTAATTTTCTCCGTTGAAATATCCGGAATGGTAAGCAATTGTGCAAAGCCCAAAATTCCGTTCATCGGCGTACGAATTTCATGCGACATATTGGCTAAAAATGCCGATTTTAAACGATTGCTTTCTTCGGCTTTTTCTTTGGCAATAACAAGTTCTTCATTTAAAGAAAGCAGTTTTCGGCTTGTTTCTTTAAGTTCTTCGTTCAGAGCTAAATACTCTTCGTTTTGAGCTTCAATTTCTTTGTTTTTTGCCAGCAGTTTTTCTTCGGCTTTAATCCGGTCGGTAATATTTACGCTTAAGGTTAAAATGTATTCAACATTTCCTTTATCGGTTTTTATCGGTTGTCCGGTTCTTAATACGTTAACATACGTACCGTCTTTTTTTGTCATTTTTATAACCGCCGATTGTATTTTTCCCTGAAGTAAAAGCGGAAATTTCTTTTTGTATTCCTCCATATCTTCCGGATGAATAATTTCCGATAAATGTTTTCCGACGAGTTCTTCTTTTTTATAATTAAGCATTTTTGCCGTACCGGGGCTTATATCCTGAATAATGCCTTTTGTATCAACTATTTCGCCGCCGTAGGGGAGCAATTCAAATAACAGTCGGTATTTTTCTTCGCTTTTCCGAATTTTTTTTTCGGCTTTTATCCGTTCGCTGATATCTCGGGATACCGTATGGACATATTTTTTATTCCCTATTTTAATCACTTTGGCAGAAATTTCGGCGGGAAAACTTGTACCGTCTTTTTTAATATGTTCAGCTTTAAACGAAACCCTTTTTCCCTGCATCAATTTTAAGGAAAATTTAAAATATTCGGATTTATTTTCAGCTGTAAAAATTTCGGAAACTTTTTTACCCGTCAGTTCTTCTTTTTCAAAATCTAAAGCATTTAAAGCTGCAATGTTTGCATCGTAAACCGTCGGTTGATTTTTCTTATTCAATTTAAAAATAATCATAAAATCGGCGGCATTGTTAAATATTTCTTTGAAACGTTCTTCACTTTCCGAAAGTGATTTTTTCAGTATGTTTTCTTTTGAAATATCTTTCATAATGCAAATTAAACTGCCGTCGGACAGTTTTTTGGAGGTCATTTCAACCAAAAGTTTTTTTCCGTTTTTTCTTGTAATTTCTCTTTGGTTTTTAATAACCTGTTCTTTTTGCAGCAAATCGAACCTAAGCGGTTTACGAGCAAGAATTTTTGATTTAAAAAGACCGGAAATATTCATCCCGATTAATTCATCCTCAGAATAACCGGTTAATTTGGAGGCATATTCGTTAACCAAAATAAAATTTCCGTTTTTATCGCCTTTAAAAACGGCATCGGTTTCTTGGTCGATAATTAAATCATAGTCGTCCTGGCTGAGGTCTTTGAAATTCGAAAAAAAGGTGGTATGCAAACGTTGTTTCAGTTCTTTATTTTTTTGAGATAATTTTTCAATTTCCTCAATCAGTTCTTTTTTCGATTTGTTTATAAAGAATTTCATCTTGTTTTTTGCAGAGACCTTAAAAAAATCCGAGTTTATTACAAATATATAAAATTTAATTATAAAAACCGAAATTATTACACGAATAAAAAGAAAAGCACGCTTAAAAAATTAAACGTGCTTAAAAGTACCTGAGGCCGGGGTCGAACCGGCACGACATTGCTGTCATTGGTGTTTGAGACCAACGCGTCTACCAATTCCGCCACTCAGGCATTTGATGATAGGGTTTGCAAAATTAGGAAATGTTTTTTATTGCAAAAATATTTTTTTCAATTTATGAATAAAAGTTTTGTTACAAAAGTTTCGCTTCCGTCGTTATTCGAACAAAAAACAAGATAAACACCGGTACTGACTTTTCTTCCGTCAAAAGTTTTTCCGTCCCAAATTGCCTGTCCGCCGAGTGCCGTTGTTTCATATACGACATTTCCGGAAACATCCGTAATTTTTACGTTTACGTTTGCTGCAAGTCCGGTAACGGTTATTTTTCCGGTATAATCGGGGCGTACGGGGTTCGGAAAAACATAAACATCTCCGAATGTTTCACCGGCTTCGGTTGCTTCTCCCCGATACGACATAACGCCTTTATCGGTAAGGAAAAACACCTCGCCGGTTTGCGGGTTTATTGCAATATCGTTTATTGTGTTTGAAATCAACGGACTGTTGTATTTATCGAAATGGTGAATTACTTCTTTTCCGTTTTCGGAAACCAAAAAAGCACCGGAACTTTGTGTTCCTATCCATTTTCTGTTTCCCCCGTCGGTTTCTATATCCGTAATTACATCCGTGCTTATCAAATATTGTTCAGTTGTATCTTTTCCGAATGATGTAAGCTGAATTCTGTCGGCAAAAAAATCGTCGTCAAAGGCGTTGTCCGGATTGTAATAAATAACAACGCCTGCTCCGGTTCCCATCCAAATATTTCCGTCTTTATCTTCCGAGAATGCGGTTACGTCGTTTGAAATATTTTCGCCTTCGCTTGTTGTCGGTTTGAGTATTTTATAGCGGTCGTCGTTTTTATTTAAAGGTGTGTTGTTGTCGTCAAAAACCAGAATCCCTTTGCTGCTTCCGAGCTCTGCCCATTTAAAATTATTTTCGGTAACGTAAATATCCTGAATATTATCATTTGTAATACTTCCGTTGAAATTAAAACTTTGCCACTCGTTATCTTCCGTTTTTACGGAAATCGGTTCTCCGACACCTTCATTTGTTATCCAAAGGTTATTATTTTTATCGAAAACCATCCCGTTTATTCTGATAAATCCGTAAGAATAGCCCGGTAATGCTTGTAATGTGCTGTTTGACGGATTGTATGAATTAACCCATTCGTTATTTTCAAATTCGTAAATACCGTATCCCCACGAGCCGAAAAACAGATTGCTGTTGTCTTTCGGGTTAACCGCAATACTGAAAAAATTGCGTGCCGTATCCGCAGAAATGTGATAACTTTTCCATTGTTCGCCTTTGAAAATATTATAAGTCGGTTGATACCAGCCCCTTGCATGGTTGTTTCCGTCGGTGGTTATTACGGTATTGCCGAAGGTAATTGCTTTTGCCGTGTAATTATTGTAGGTCCCGTTCGGACGGGCAAAAATTGCCGTTCCGTTTGTTATATAAACTAATCCGATTTGATTATCTGCCGCAATAATATTCCCGTTGTCATCAAGCGTTGCAAAATTCATTTTCGGGCTTGCAGTGTAACCGGAAAATTTATACAAATCAAGCGTTTCTGTTAAATTTAATGAAGAATCGTAAATTTTTGCATAATTTTTTGAAGTTAAAATAATTTTATTTGCATCGGTATTTATTGAACGCAAATTATCAATATCTCCGTTGAACAGTTGCCAAGTATTATTAATTCGTATGTATAACGTATCTTGTTCTGTTGTCGGGTTTATTTGGTTTGCCAAAAAGTAATTTTTAAATGTTTGAACAAGATTGTATTTAAAATTATTGTTCGGAATATCGGGCAGCAAATTCCAATTTCTGTAATCGGCAAGGTCGGAATTTAAGAAATCGGCATAATACAATCCTTCGTCTGTTGCGGCATAGAGGTTTGTTTCGTCGTAAGCAATATCGTTAACTTTAACATAAGAAGCATTTTGCCCGATAAAATAGGTGTCTTCAAACTCTAATTTATCGGTGTCGATAAGTACAATACCGAACCCGCAGGACAAATATGCCGTATTTCCGATAAATGTGATGTTATAAACGGTTTTATCCGTGCTTATAAGTTTTCGTTTTATTTCCGAAAGGTTGTAAACGATGTTATTTTTTAAAATATCGATATTTGAATTTTTATAAACAATCAATAACACATTATTTGCCTTGTTATATGCCAATGTTTGAATTTCGGCATCCGAAAAACCGTTTATTTTGCTTAATTTTTCTGTTGTTCCGTCTTCTTTGTCATAAGAAATAACGGTATTTTCGCCGGCTGCATATATTTTATTTCCGGCATCGGCAACACACGTAATTTTTTTATATGAAAAGTGGTTTCGCCATTCGCCTACGGGAATTTGAGAAAACAGATAAATCGGAAACAGAATAAGTATGCTTGTTAAAATTTTTTTAGTCATTGAGGAAAATATTATCAGTAATTTTAACGATAAATTCGATTTTTAATTGCCGTAATTTTGCAAAAAGGCAATTAATTTTCGGGTTGCGATTCCGCGATGGCTGATTTTATTTTTTTCGTCGGGCGGTAATTCGGCAAAAGTTCCGGCACAGCCGTCGGGTAAAAAAATCGGGTCGTAGCCGAAACCGTCGTATCCTTTTTTTTGTGTTGTTATCGTTCCGTTTATAATTCCTTCAAAAAAATATTCTTTTTTGTTGATAATTAACGATATAACTGTTTTAAATCGAGCTTTTCGGTTTTCTATATTTTCTAATTCTTTTAAAACTTTTTGCACATTATCTTCAAATGAACAATTTTCTCCGGCATATCGAGCAGAATATACGCCGGGGGCACCGTTTAAAGCATCAATTTCCAAACCGGTATCATCGGCAAAGCAATCAATTTTATACTTTTCGTAAACGAAACGGGACTTTTGAGAAGCATTTCCTTTTATCGTGTTTTGTGTTTCCGGAATTTCTTCGTTACAATCTATGTCTTTTAAACTTAAAATGTTGAATTTATTTCCGAGAATTTGCCTTACTTCTTTAAGTTTGTGCTTGTTGTTTGTTGCGAATATGAGTTTCATGCTTAATAGGTAAAAGGTAAAAGGTAAAAGTTAAAAGTTGAAAGTTAAAAGGTGTTGGGGTATTTTTTCGTGTTATTTTCCGGTATGACCGAAACCGCCGGCACCTCTTTCAGTTTCGTTTAAAGTTTCAACTTCAATAAGTTCGGCTTTTTCGTGTTTGGCAATAATCATTTGGCAAATACGTTCGCCGTCGTTTATGATAAATTCTTCGGAAGATAAATTAACCAAAATAATACCTATTTCGCCTCTGTAATCGGCATCAACGGTTCCGGGTGTATTTAAAACGGTAATTCCGTGTTTGTATGCCAAGCCGCTACGGGGACGAATTTGTGCTTCGTATCCTTCGGGAAGTTCTATAAACAATCCGGTTTTTATTAAAGTTCGTTCGAGCGGTTTTAAAACTACGGGTTTGTCAATATTTGCTCTTAAATCCATTCCTGCAGAAAGCATTGTTTCATAAGCCGGAAGCAGATGTTTTGATTGGTTTACGATTTTTATTTTCATTTTTAGTATATGTTAAAAAAAATCAAATATGAGAAAAAAATTTTATAAAACGGATTGAATTTACGTTATTTGTTAAATATTTTAAATTATTTATTCTAAAATTTAATCATAATGACAGAAAAAATAAAACAATCATTAAGAGAATCCGGTAAAGCACGTTGGACGGCTTTAATTTTGGCATCCTTAGCTATTTTCGATGCTTATTATTTTAATTATGCATTGTCTTCGGTAAAACCGATGCTTGAAAGTATATTGGGTTGGAACAGTGAAGATTTCGGAACTTATACATCGGCTTATGCGTGGTTTAATGTGTTCTTATTTATGCTGATTTTCAGCGGATTTATTTTGGATAAACTCGGCGTAAGGAAAACCGGTTTAGGAGCAACCATCGTAATGTTTCTCGGTACGGCATTGAATTATTGGGCTGTAAAACATCAATTTGCCGAAGGAGCAGTAGTTCATATACCGCTTTTAGGAGACATGAAAACACAAGTATTGTTGTCGTCTTTGGGTTTTGCTATTTTCGGTGTCGGAACGGAAGCTATCGGAATTACGATTTCAAAAGCCGTTGTACGATGGTTTAAAGGCAAAGAAATGGCTTTGGCAATGGGTATGCAGATGTCGATTGCACGCTTGGGAACTATGCTGGCATTGATGATTTCGCTTCCTTTAGCAAAAAACTTCACGGTTACGGCTCCTATTATGTTTGCATTAATTGTGATGCTTCTCGGTGTGGTTTCCTTTATCTTATTTTCAATTTTAGATGTTAAACTTGATAAATCGGAAGAGCATACAAAAGAAGAGAAGTCGGAAGATGATGAATTCAAAATTAAAGATATTGTAATGATTATCAGTAATCGCGGATTTTGGTATATTGCAATTTTGTGTGTGTTGTTTTATTCGGCGGTATTTCCGTTTTTATTCTATGCCACGGATTTAATGATAAACAAATATAATGTTAATCCGTATTTGGCGGGAACAATCCCCGGTTTGTTACCTCTCGGAACCATGTTTTTAACACCTCTTTTCGGCGGTATTTATGATAAATTCGGAAAAGGTGCCACGATTATGATAATCGGTTCGCTTATTTTGATTTTTGTTCACGGAATATTGGCAATTCCCGTATTGAATATTTGGTGGATTGCTACGGCTATGGTATTAATTCTCGGTGTGGGCTTTTCGCTTGTGCCTTCGGCTATGTGGCCTTCCGTACCGAAAATTATTCCCGAAAAACAATTGGGAACGGCTTATGCGGTTATTTTTTGGATACAAAATATCGGTTTAATGTTGGTTCCTTTGCTTTTGGGATTTGTGCTGAATAATACCAATCCGGATGTATCTCCGAATAAAATTATTGTAAAAGAATCGGTTGAGAAAGCCGTAAAAGAAGTTTTGGCAGAAAATCAATTTACCGATAAAGAAATTCATAAGGCGATAGAAAAAACAACGGGGTCTGCCGTTGATTCAATTGTTCAATATACAGATTATGAGGCAGTATCGGAAAAAGATATTGATGCGGATAATGTAAAAAACGAAATTTACAATTCTGTTCTACAAAATATTAAAACATTAAAATTTACAGGCGATAAAAAGAACGATATTAAAGAAATCAGCCGTGCGGGAAGTGCGGGTGTATATGACGTAATTAAGAAAGAAAAATTGAATATTCGCTACGATTATTTTTATGATATGTTAATTTTCTTAACTCTTTCGATATTATCATTATTTTTCGCATTTATGCTTAAAATTGAGGATAAGAAAAAGGGTTACGGATTGGAATTACCGAATATTGAGAAAGAAATTTTAACGGAAGAATAAAATAATAAGAAAACCGCTTGCATATTTGCAGGCGGTTTTTAATTTTGCACAATATT
>CAZCPV010000063.1:0-78 GCA_964500765.1 uncultured Draconibacterium sp. | reverse complement strand
TTGATCCTTTAGCTCAGTTGGTTTAGAGCACTTGCTTGACAGGCAAGGGGTCGGCAGTTCAAATCTGCCAAGGATCAC
>CAZCPV010000062.1:0-13313 GCA_964500765.1 uncultured Draconibacterium sp. | reverse complement strand
AGAATACGTTCCCTTTATTTTTTAACTGTGAAATAATTTTTTAATGCTCGAATTTCTCAAAAAACCATATCCGTTCAACAGCGATTTAATGCACAACGCAAAAGTTGTATTTTTTATCGGTGCGGCTATCGGTTTGTTTCTGTTTTTTTTCGAACCTTTTAATTTTAATGAATTTACTTTAAGAGAAAAATTTATTGTTTCGTCAATTATCAGTTTAATCACGTTTGCCGTTTTAAGTTTCAGCATGATTATAGTTCCTTCCTATTTTAAAAAACTTTTTTCAAAAAATCGATGGAATGTATGGAAGGAAATATTATGGAACACGTGGATTATTATTACTTTAATAATAGGTTACTTTTTTTATTTTAAATTTAACACAATTTTTGTCATTCAAGCTGCCGATGTGTTAAAAATTATTTTAATCAGTTTTTTGGCGGTTTTCATTTTGGTTTTGTTAAACCGAAATCGACTCGTAAAATTACATTTGAATGTTGCCGTAGAATTAAATCAAAAGTTGATGTCGAAATTAGATGAAGGAAATGATACAGTTATAATTGAATCAGACTATAAAAAAGACTCCGTAAGTTTATCGGTAAAAGACAGTATTTTGTTTAAAGCTGCCGGAAATTATGCAGAAATATATTATTTGGAGAACGGCAAATTAAAAAGACATATTATCAGAACCAGCTTAAAAAATATTGAAGATTTGTTGAAAAATTATCGATTTATTTTTCGTTGTCACAGAACGTATTTAATTAATACAAAATTTGTCGAAAAAGCGGAAGGCGATTCGCAAGGTGTAAAACTTAAAATGAAAAATCTCAACTTTCCCGTTCCGGTTTCACGGATTTATTTAACAAAATTGAAAGAAATCCTCTGAAATTTCATAATCGGAACACCGTTTTTTATCCCTGTAAATTTATTTGTCTAATACCATAATTTTCTGATAAAGAATATTTTACTAATGTATTTTATCCCTAAAATTATCAATAGGTAACTAAAATCTTATTTTTATCACTAATTTTTTTTTTCAATTTTATTACAAGTTATGTTTGCTCAAACAAAATAATAAAATTGAGCATATGAAATCATTAAAAATAGGAAATCTTACGGTAAAAGTTCCGATAATTCAAGGCGGTATGGGTATCGGTGTTTCATTATCAAAATTGGCATCGGCTGTTGCAAATCAAGGCGGTATCGGAGTTATTTCCGCCGTAGGAATAGGCATGAACTACAAATCCAAAGGGAAATATTCGAAAGAAGCAAATATCACGGGTTTCAGAGAAGAAATAAGAAAAGCACGAAAATTATCGCCCGACGGTATTCTCGGTGCCAATATAATGCTTGCGATTACGGACTTTGACGATTTATTCAGAGTAGCTTTCGATGAAAAATTAGATATTGTTTTCGTAGGTGCCGGATTATTCCTGAAAGCACCTTCAACTTTAACGAAAGACGAGTTTATTAATTCTGAAATGAAAATTGTCCCGAAAATATCATCGGCACGTGCCGCAGACCTGACCTTAAAAGTATGGGCTGAAAAATTCGGCAGATTACCCGATGCTCTTGTTATTGAAGGGTCAAAAGCCGGCGGGCATTTGGGATTTAAGAAAAAGGAATTGGAAAACGAAACCAAATCTTTAAACGATATAATAAGAGAAACAAAGGCGGTTATTCGAAAATATGAACACGAATTTGCCCAAAAAATTCCAATTATTGCAGGCGGCGGTATTTATACAGGAAAAGATATTTTTAAAACGCTGAGTGCCGGTGCCGATGCCGTAAAAATGGGAACAAAATTCGTAACAACTTTTGAATGCGATGCTGATATAAATTTTAAAAAACAATACTTACAATCATCAAAACCCGAAGATATTATATTGATTGACAGTCCGGTAGGAATGCCCGGAAGAGCTGTTAATAATAATTTCCTGAAATCGGTTGCTCAAGGGGAGAAAAAACCCGTAAAATGCGACTGGCAGTGTCTTAAAAGCTGTAAATACAAGGAAGTTCCTTATTGTATTGCCGAAGCATTATTCAATGCCGCTCAGGGAAATTTGGATAAAGGATTTGCTTTTGCCGGAAGCAATGCATATAAAGCAACAAAAATTCAAAGCGTAAAAACTGTTTTTGATGAATTGAAAGCAGAATATCTAACCGCAGTAAACTTTAAAAGTAGAAAAGTAAGACAAGTGCAGTTTGCCGTGTAACATTATTATATGATGTAATTTTAAAGGTATTTCAGTTAAATCTGAAATACCTTTTTTGAATGAAACAGCCCCTGTTATAAAATATTTATATTTCCAAAACTCCCTAATTTACTAATATTTACTCTGCGACAATTCGCATCAAGTCATCGGATGAGTTTCTTCGGATTCCCGATTACATTTCCGTTTTTATTAATTCCCGTAATTTTAAAATCTATGATTTTATTTATCAAATTTTTATCAAACGGAATTTCTGCTTTAATATAATTTTCGGTAAATCCAAACATGGAATTGCCGTGTTTTGCCCCTTCAAACAAAATTTTATGCTCTGTTCCGACAAATTTTTTATAAAACTCGGAATGTTTTAAATCGGATAAGTTATGTAATTGTTCACTTCTTTTTTTTATTTCTGCGGAAGAAACTTTTCCGGACATTTTTTCCGCCGGCGTTCCCGGACGCACCGAATATGAAAACACATGCAGAAATGAGATATTCAAACTTTCAAGAAAATGATATGTGTCCTTAAAATCCTCATCCGTTTCACCCGGAAAACCCACAATAACGTCAATACCGAGAAAAGCATCGGGTATTAATTGATTTATTTTTTCAATCTTCCTGCGAAATAAATCGGTATTGTATCGCCGTTTCATCAACTTCAATATCTTATCGCTGCCCGACTGCAGCGGAATATGAAAATGCGGTAAAAATTTATCCGATTTTGCCGTAAATTCGATGATTTTATCAGTAATTAAATTCGGCTCTATCGAAGAAATACGGTATCGTTCAATACCCTCAACTTTGTCAAGTGCTTTTACTAAATCAAAAAAAGTTTCATCGCTTCCCTTTCCGAAATCGCCGATATTTACACCGGTTAATATTATTTCTTTAAAACCTTTTTCAGAAATTGTTTTTGCCTGTCGAACTATGTCGGCAACTTTTCCGCTTCGGCTTTTTCCTCTTACACTCGGAATGGTGCAATAGGTACACGGATAATCGCAGCCGTCTTGAACCTTTAGAAAAGACCGTGTTCGGTCGCCGGAAGAAAATGCCGAATCAAAACGGTCGATGGCTTCCGTTTCACACGAATAAATTTCCGGTTTTTCTTTTTTCTTAAAATCGTTTATATGCTTGAAAATGTTAAATTTTTCATTCATGCCCAAAACCATATCCACACCCGGAATTTCGGCAATTTTATCCGCTTCGGCTTGTGCATAGCAACCGGTAACGGCAATAAAAGCATCGGGCGAGGTTTTGCGGGCTTTTTTGATGGCTTGGCGGCATTTCTTGTCCGCCGTTCCGGTAACGGTACAGGTGTTAATAACAACAACGTCGGCAATTTCTCCGAAATCAACTTTTGCAAAACCCTGTTCCGAAAAATTTCTTGCTATGGTTGAAGTTTCCGAAAAATTCAGTTTACAGCCCAATGTATGAAAAGATACTTTTTTTTGCACTTTTTTTTATTCAAGCTGCAAACTTATGAATTTTTATGAAATAATTCCTGTCTCTTTTTTATTCTTTCGCGTCTTCTGCGTTCACGCTCTTTCCGTCGCTTTATTTTCTTAATAAAATTTTGCCTGATAAAAACATAACGCACGGAAATACCGGTTTGGCTGTACCACGAATTTTCTCCGCCGCTGAAATTAAAAGCCGGTTTATAATCGTAAGAAATCACAAAACGGGCAATCGTAAATTCGGCTCCGGCAATTACCGACATTCCGTAGGGCGATTGGTAAGCAGCCGTATTATCGGTTACAAAACCTTTGTGAAATCCGGCACCGAGATACACATTTAAACGTTTGGTAATCAAAGGGAAATGATGTTCAAATAATCCGGTAAGCATCAATTCTTCACGCACCAAACTCGACTGAAAAATTACCTCCGCCGTATTATGTTTTAAAATTCTTTGTTGAAACGTAAGCCCCCAGTCGGTTCCCAATCTTGCCCCGCCGGCAGTAAAATAGGATTGGGAAAAAGAGATTTGAAAAAACAGAATAAATATAATAACAGAGAATATTGTTTTCATACAAATAAAACGTAAAAAGTACTTTTATGGTATGGTATATTTTGTCATATTTTCAGCCCTACAATCAACACATCATCGATTTGTTCATATTCGCCTTTCCACGAATAAAACGTTTCTTCCAGAATTTGTTTTTGTTTTTCTCCGGTTTCTTTATTAATTGACAACAACAATTCTCTGAAACGTTTAATTTTAAATTTTTCTCCGGTTTTATCTTTAAATTGGTCTTCAAAACCGTCGGAAAAAAGATAAAGCATATCGCCTTCACGCAATTGAAATAACTGATTTTTGAACGGCAGTTCTTTTAAAAAAACACCTACCGGATTAATAGTCGGTTCTAAAATTATTAATTCGTCGTTTCTGATAATATACAAAGGATTATTTGCTCCTGAATATTGCAATTCTTTGGTGTGCTTATTCAACACAATAACGGTCATATCAATTCCGTCCGATTGATCGTCAAAGTCGCCTTTTTGTTTTAAAGACGATTTTATTTCCCGCCGAAGTTCTTCCAACACCATATCGGCTCTTTGAATTTCTTCTTTTCGAACAATTTCATTCAAGAGAGACATTCCGAGCATACTTACCAAAGCCCCGGGAATACCGTGCCCGGTAGAATCTGCGGCAACAACAACCAAATGCGAATCATATCCTCGCCTGATTTCTTTTGCCCAATAAAAATCACCGCTGACAATATCTCTCGGTTTGTAAAGAACAAAACTGTCCGAAAAATTATTAACAAATAAATCTTTCGAAGGCATCATTGCCGATTGAATTTTACGGGCATAATTTATACTGTCGGTAATTTTTAAGTTTATTTGCTCTAATTTTTCTTTCTGATTTTTTAATTCAAAAGTCCTTTTCTCAACTTCTTTTTCCAATTTATTTTTGGCTTTTTTTAAAGAACGATTTCTGTATTCAATAATAACATATATAAATATCAACAAAAGAAATAAAGCTAAGGTTTTAAACCACAACTCCTCCCAAAAAGGCGGCTTTATTATAAATGTATATCGAACCGGATTTTTCGACCACAATCCGTCATCATTACAGGCAGTAACTTCAAAGGTATAATTCCCGGGTTCGATATTCGAAAATACGGCTTTTCTGTCTGTTGCTTCCGGCGACCAATCGTTGTTTTGCCCTATTAAACGGTACTTATATTTCACTTTTTGCGGATTTGAGTAGCATAAACCGATAAATTCAAAAGTAAGATGATTTTTATCGTAAGGAAGTGTTAAATTTACGGGTAAATCAGCCGAAGATAAGGAATCGCAGTAATTTGTCCAATCATAATCTTTAAAAAACAATTTAATGCCTTTAAGATATAATTTCGGTTCAATATCATTTTTTTTATTTACCCCTTCAATATATTTTACGACACCGTTTATTGTTCCGAACCAAATATTTCCGTTTTTATCTTGATAAGCACCGTTTAAATCAGTTTCAACACCGAGAAAGCCCTCATTTTTTGTGTAATTTTTAATACTCTGAAGTGAACCGTCATCATTAAATTTTATTTTGTCAACCCCTTTTTCGGTACCGCTCCATAAATTATTTTCTCTGTCGGTAAAAAGCAAATAAATATTATCGGAATTTAATCCGTCGGATTTGTTTATAAAATGTTGAACAAATTTTCCGTTTTTTTCTGACAAAAAATAAATTCCCTCGGATGCCGTTCCGAACCGTAATTTACCGTTTACATTGGCGATTGCTCTTACAATTCCCGGCATAACGGTATTGTTTTCGTCAATTCGTATAAGCTTGTTACCGTTATATTTATACAAACCTTCATTAACCGTACCGAACCAAATATTCCCTTCATTATCTTGATTTATTGCCAAAACATTTTTTATCGGATAACCGGTTATTTCAAACCTTTTTAATTTCCTGTTTCTCAGAATAAAAATACCTTCGCCGTTTGTTCCGAACCAAAGATTTTGATTGTTGTCTTTAAAAATTGTTAGAATCCGTGAACTTATTTTTATCCCGTCAACTTCCGTTATTTGTTTAAATCTGCTGCCGTCATAAACCAATATTCCGCTGTTTGCGGTTGCAATCCAAAGGTTTCCGTACCTATCGGTTTCGGCATCAAAAAAATGATTGTCAAATGCACCGTTTTTCTTGGTATAATTCGTAAATTTTTTGCCGTCATATTTGCTTAAACCCGAACCGTAAGTGCAAAACCACAAGTTCGCTTTCGCATCTTCCGTAATTCCCATCACAATTTCGTGTTCAAAAGGCGTAACATTTTCAAACTGCACAAAAGGAATTCTCGGATTTATCATTGTAGCCCCGTTTCTTCCGCCTATCCAAATATTTTTTTCTCTGTCTTCAAATAAGGAAAGTACAGCCGTATTTTCCATTCCGGTTTCGGCGGTAAAATTGTAAAACTTTCCGTTAAAATATTTTCCGCATCCGGTTTGTTCCGAAGCATACCACAAATTATTTTCCGAATCAATCAGCAAATTTTTTATTTTATTATCCGAAAGCCCTTCCTTATCGGTTAAATGCAAAATCTTATCATCTTTTACTTTATAAATGCCCTTATCGGAAGAAATCCATAAAGCCGAGTCCCTTCCTTCCGCAATACAATATAACTTTGAAGAAATTCCCGTATAATCTACTTTTTGTAATGTATCATTTACAAATTTATAAATATTCGTATTACTTACACACCAAATTTCATTGTTTTTTCTTTTTAAAAAAAGCAGAGGAACAGCTTTTAAATGAAGTTTTTTAATTTTATTATTTTCAACTATATCCGTACCTCTGTTTGTACAAATCAGAATTCGACCGTCGGGTAATTCAAAAGTATTTCGGATAATATTTGACGACAATCCGTCTTTTACGGTAAAATTTATACACGAATCA
Organism: uncultured Draconibacterium sp.; assembly: GCA_964500765.1. Classification (GTDB taxonomy): domain Bacteria; phylum Bacteroidota; class Bacteroidia; order Bacteroidales; family JAADGE01; genus JAADGE01. The sequence goes on along the minus strand of CAZCPV010000062.1, from coordinate 6,212 downwards.
TTTGCATATTTTGTTAATCCGTCTTTTGTCGAAAACCAAAAATTTCCTTCGGAATCTTGGTTTATATCAACAACATTATTGCTTCGCAATCCTTTGTATTTATCAACTAAAAAATAATTAAAACCGTCGAAACGTGCCGCCCCGTTTTGTGTAGCAAACCAAATATACCCGTCTTTATCCTGAAAAATATCGTCGGCATTCGATTGCGGAAAACCGTTTTCAACGGAATACTGCTTATAATTGTACATTTGTGCATACAAAATCCGGTGTTTTGCAAAAATGCAAAGCAAAATAATGCTTATAAAATAAATTTTTTTCAAGATATACCGGATATAGAATAGTTAAGACAATAATTCCTTCACTTTGTCGGCAATAAGTCTCCCTTCGGCTTTACCGGCAAGTTCTTTAGAGGCAATACCCATCACTTTCCCCATATCTTTCATCGATGATGCACCGACTTTCGCTATAATTTCTTTTACGGCATTTGTCAGTTCCGCATCACTCATTTGTTCCGGCAAATATGCTTGGATATATTCGGCTTCTTTCATTTCTTTTTTATATAAATCATCTCTGCCCTGCGATTTATAAATTTCAGCCGAGTCTTTTCGTTGTTTCACCATTTTTTGCAAAACTTTCACTTCTTCTTTTTCCGAAATTTCCGCTTTCCCGCCCGCAGCAGTTTTTAAAAGTAACAATTCCGATTTTACGGCACGTAAGGCAGTCAGTTTTTCCGACTCTTTGGCTTTCATCGCCGAAATAATATCCTTGTTTATTTTTTCAAAAAGTCCCATAATTTATAAATTTGTGTCTTGCAAAGTTAGTAAAATTCATCATATATCCGATTATGTATCTAAAATACTTTTATTAAATTCGTGAAAGAAAATTGAACCACATTCGATTAACGTATATTAACCATTTTAATAAAAAAGTATGAAATAGTTAGTTAAATACTATTTATCATATTCATATTGCTGTTTATCATATTTTTTTTATCCTTTAAATCTTTTTTTTATATCTGGGTTATATATTTTGTAAATTGATAGTTGTATCACATTGTTCTTTTTATAATACCGTCAGTTTCCGGTTTTTTAGCATTTATTGCAGAAATAAACCTTTGTGCTTTATAACATAATTATTATTTTCAAAAAAATGCAACAAAATAAATTCAATATCGTAATACAGAATAAAATTGTTATTTATTATAAAAAAGATTGATAAATATCAAGTATATTGTATTGTAAACTAAAAAATAATGAAAAATCTTAAAGAAAAAATACTCAAACAAATTAAAGAAATAAAACGCTCGCATACCGAATGGTATGCACACGCCGAAGCCATTATTTCCGGACACAGAACATTAATCAAAATTCCGAAATCATATACCGATTGTAAGGTCGGTAAATGGCTTTACGGAGAGGGTTATTTTTTAAGCTATTGCGAAACCTTTAAAGAAATAGAAGAAATTCATATCCGAACTCATGAAATATATTTGAGTATATACAAACAAAATATTGTAAAAAAGAATTTCTTTAAAAGAAAAGCACTCGTAAAAGCAACATCCAAAACAGAGTTAACGGAATTAAAAGGGTTTTCCGACCTTTTAATTGAAAAATTTGACTATTTAGCAAAAATGGTTGAAAAAGAAGACCCAAATAAATTAAAATCCGAATACGAAAAATTCCAATCATAAAAATTAATTAAATTTACAAACAAATAAACAATTTAATTATGACAAAACAAGATTTTATCAAAGAATTAGGAGACGCAAAAGCAGCCCATGTTAAATGGCATGCGTATGCTCAGGCATTGGCTATGGGTGTAGAATCCGGTGCGGAAAAATTACCGCAATTATACACCGATTGTTCTTTCGGAAAATGGTACTACAGTACCGGACATTTTTTATCTTTTATGAATGCTTTTAATGAAATTGAACCCCTGCACATTCAACTCCATAAACTATATATGGAAATTTATCAAAAATACTTAGAGCCCGAGAAAGGCGGTTTATTCAAAAGTGCAGAAAAAGCAAAAAAACAAAAAACAAAAGAACTCAATAACTTAGTTGCACAATTAAAAGAAGTTTCTGCAATGCTTATCAACAAATTTACGGAAGTTCAAACAAATATTTCAAACATGACAGAAGAAGAGTTGATGAGAGAATTAAATGCCTGATTTTTTAGAAATCAGAAATTTACAAAAAATAAGAGTGATTTTTTAATTGCTCTTATTTTTTTCTTTCTATTTTTGTTGTTTTTAAATTAAAGACAACAAAAATTATGCAAGCATATTATCTTATAAAAAACGGAAGTTCAAAAACAGCTTTCGAATTACGGGATTTACAACTCGAAGAACCCGGACAAGAAGAAGTAACCGTTGAAGTTGAAGCGTTCGGGCTCAATTTTGCCGATGTTACGGCACGCCTGGGCTACTATAAAGCATGCCCGCCGTTGCCTGCCGTAATCGGTTACGATACCGTCGGAAAAATAATAAAAAAAGGCAAAAACGTAAACGATTTGGAAATCGGTCAACGTGTAACGGCATTAACCCGTTTCGGCGGTTATGCTACGCATGTAAACACAAATCAAAGCGGTGTTGTTCCGATAAAAAAAGATACCGATGCCGGTATTGCAACGGCACTCGCCACACAATATTCAACAGCATACTATGCGGCGGAATTCAGCATGAACCTGCAAAAAGGCGAACATGTTTTAATTCAGGCAGCTGCCGGCGGCGTAGGAACCGCTCTTACGCAACTTGCAAAACGAAAAGGATGTATTGTTTACGGAACGGCGGGAAGCGAAGAAAAAATCGAATACATAAAAAATAACGGTGTTGATTTTCCGATAAACTATCGCAAACAAGATTTTTTTGAATACATAAAAGCCCAAAGAGGTGAAAAAAGTATAGATGCAATATTCGACTCCATAGGCGGAAACTATGTAAAAAAAGGATTAAAATTGCTTGCACCGGGCGGACGATTTGCCATGTACGGTGCTGCTCAAATTGTCGGCAACAGTGATAAAAAAAGTATTTTCCGTCAAGTTAAAACATTAGTCGGTTTCGGAAAATACAGCCCTACCCGATTTTTTGCCGAATCGCAGGCATTAATAGGCGTAAATATGTTGCAAATCGGTGATTTTAAACCCTATATATTAAAAAAATGTATGACCGAAGTGGTTGATTTGTACAACAAAGGTGAAATAAATCCGGTTGTCGGAAAAGTTTTTAAAGCATCGGAATTATCGGAAGCACATGATTTTTTGCAAAAAAGAAAATCAACGGGAAAACTTGTATGTAAATGGTAAAATTATTCCGTTTACGAAATATTTACCTACCTTTGTATTATTAAAAAACATTATTATAAAACAAGAAAATGAAAAGAAAAAGAATATTATTATGGATTATCGGACTGCTTATCACATTGCTTGCAGCAGTATATCAAAAAGTTACGGGACCTACCTATCCGAAAAAAACAAGCGTAACATTAAACGGTAAAGAATACAAACTTAAACTGTTGCGTTCACACGGCGGTGAAGACGATGCAACTATCAGCTTAAATATTGATGATACCGACGTAAAAGCAAATTTAATGTGGAAATTATTCCCGCCGAAAGAAACCGAACCGTGGAATAATACGGAATTTACGATTTCAAAAGAAAAAAATGAAACGGTTTTAACGGCAAAACTTCCGCATCAACCGCCGGCAGGAAAAATAATGTACTACATTTCATTAACGGATAAAAACGGTACAAAAGATTTATTTAAAGAAAAACCGATTGTTATACGATTTAAAGGTGCCGTTCCGCTTTATATCCTGATTCCGCATATCTTTTTTATGTTTTTTGCCATGTTTCTCGCAACTGTTTCCGGATTATTTGCGGCTTTTAAAATCTCGCAATTTAAACGCTATGCAAACATCACTTTTGTTTTGTTAATTCTCGGCGGATTAATTCTCGGACCTATTGTTCAAAAATTTGCTTTCCTCGAATATTGGGCAGGCGTACCTTTCGGTTGGGACTTAACGGATAATAAAGTTTTGATTGCATTTATCGCTTGGTTGTTTGCCTTTATCCTTAACATAGAAAAAGAAAACAAGCTGTCGGTTATCATTGCCTCCGTCGTAACCATCATTATTTTTTCAATACCGCACAGTATGTACGGCTCGGAACTTAACAGAGAAACCGGAAAAGTTATTCAGGGATTTATACAATTGTATTTTTAAATTTTCGGCTTATGAAATATACAAAATTAGGAACAAAAGGGCCGAAAATATCAACCGTCGGCTTCGGAGCTTGGGGAATAAGCGGACGCGATTGGGGTACAACGGATGATAAAAAATCGAAAAACGCAATTCATGCAGCCCTCGACGCAGGAATAAATTTTATAGACACAGCCGACGTTTACGGCTTCGGACATTCGGAAGAATTAATCGCACAGGTATTAAAAGAAAGGTCTGACAGGGATAAAATTGTTATTGCTACAAAAGCAGGAAATAATTTCTATCCTTTCGTCGGAAAAAATTACGAACTTACTCCGGCAAACAACGATTACTCCGTAAAACATCTCGAATTTGCAGCAGAACAAAGTTTAAAACGCTTAAATATTGAGCAGTTAGATATTCTTCAACTTCACAGCCCCGGACTTGACATTTTGGAAAAGGATGAACCGTGGCTTGCTCTCGAACGCTTAAAAAAAGCCGGAAAAATAAAGCATGCCGGGTGGAGTGTTCAATCTTTTCAGGAAACTGCACAAACTCATATTTTGGAACAACATCACGAGTTAATTGATGTTATTCAAGTAAGATACAACCTTTTGGAACGCGAAGCTGAAAAAACCTTATTTCCTGCTGCATTAAAATACGGAACGGGTGTTATTGTTCGTATTCCGCTGATTTTCGGTTTGCTTTCCGGAAAATTCAACCGCAAAACGACCTTCGGAGAAAATGACCACCGAAAATTTAATTTATCTACCGAAAAATTAGACAACTACCTCAACCAATTAGCTGATTATAAGGATATTTTTAACAAATACTCCGAATACACTCCGGCACAATTGAGTTTGCGATTTTGCATTTCACATCCGGCATGTCATGTCGTAATTCCGGGCGGAAAAACACAAGAGCAGGTAAAAGAAAATGCCGCTGCTTCCGAACTTGATTTTATCCCTTACGAAACATTCATAAAATAATGACATATCCCGATTTTTTCGATAAAGTAAAAACCATAAAACTGAAAGATGAATTATCCGATTTTCTCGGAACTTTTGAAAACGGTATTATCGAATACAGCTACACCGAAATTGTAAAAGCGGCGGGACACAGTTGCCCGACCGTTGCCGGTGCGTATTTATCCTGTGCAAAAGCACTCGAAAAATTATACGAAAAAGAACTTCCCGTAAGAGGCAATATAAAAGTTGAATTCCGAAATCCCGTCGGCGAAGGCGTAACAGGCGTTATTTCAAATGTTATAAGCCACATTACCGGAGCAACAAAAGAAACCGGTTTTAAAGGAATTGCCGGGAAATTTGCAAGGCATTCTTTAATTAATTTCGATACGAATATAAAAGGAGAAATTAAATTTACGCGAACCGATACCGGTGCTTCCGTTGAAATAATTTATAATCCGCTTGTTCCGCCGAAACCGGAAATGCAGGAATTAATGGGAAAAGCCGTTGCCGGACAAGCAGATAAAGAAGAAAAGCAAAAATTCGGCAAACTTTGGCAATCACGCGTTGAAGAAATTTTAATTCATAATTTTGACAATCCGGATGTTATTATTTTTATCTGAAAATTCAACTGATAAAATGAAAATTTTAAGATATATCCCCGTTGTTTTCAGTTTTTTACTGTTGGCTGCACATTTTTCAAGAATTGATATAAGTTTTTTAACAATTGTATCGTTGCTTCTCCCTTTTTTACTTTTTATAAAAAGAAAAATAATTGCCCGAATTATTCAAACGGTATTGATACTCGGTGCCGGAGAATGGATAAGAGCAATGTTCAACTATATTGAAATAAGAAAAGAAACTGGAGAAGATTGGATGAGATTGGCTGTTATTTTATCCTGCGTAAGCATTTTTACTTTACTTTCAGCTATTATTTTTCAAACAAAAGCAATGAAAAAAATTTATAAACAGAAATAACCTTCAGTATTTATTACTAACGTATTAATGCAAATTAAGGGTTGAAAAATTTGCGAAGAAACAGATATAAT